>NZ_JACVUD010000041.1:0-33562 GCF_016624905.1 Stenotrophomonas sp. S49
GTCGCCACCGTGAAAGGGTGATGTCCTAGGCCTCTAGACGATGGGGACGCAGATCTCATCAATGTTCTTTGCGACCTTTCGACGGCCTAATGCCGAAAGTTTGGTGGAGCCAAGCGGGATCGAACCGCTGACCTCCTGCATGCCATGCAGGCGCTCTCCCAGCTGAGCTATGGCCCCACGTCGCTGAGGAGCGAAATAATAGCTGTGCCCCCGGGGGTTGGCAAGCGTTTGTTGCACTTTTCTTCACGTCGTTTGCGACGCCCGTGTCAGCCACCCGGCAGACGCTGTGCGCGCAGGCGCAGCGCGTTGCTGATCACCGAAACCGAACTCAGGCTCATCGCCACCGCAGCCAGCATTGGCGACAGCGAAATGCCCCAGGGCACCAGCACACCGGCGGCCACCGGAATGCCCAGGCCGTTGTAGAGGAAGGCGAAGCCCAGGTTCTGCCGCATGTTGCGCACGGTTGCACGCGACAACTGGCGCGCACGCAGGATGCCGCGCAGATCGCCTTTCACCAGCGTGACCTGTGCACTGGACATGGCCACATCGGTGCCGGTGCCCATGGCAATGCCGACGGCGGCGCTGGCCAGGGCAGGCGCGTCGTTGATGCCATCGCCGGCCATCGCCACCGTGCGGCCCTGCGCCTGCAGCTGCTCCACCAGTGCGGCCTTGTCAGCCGGGCGCGTTTCGCCGTGTACCTCGTCCAGGCGCAGCGTGCTGGCCACGGCCTGTGCGGTCAGCAGGCCATCGCCGGTGGCCATGATGATGCGCAGGCCATCCTGGCGCAGCGCCGCGATCGCTTCGGCCGTGGTGGGCTTGATCGGATCGGCCACCGACAGCAGGCCGGCCAGCTGCCCGTCCGCCGCCAGATACATCACGCTGGCACCGCGTCGGCGCAGGGCGTCGGCGGTGTCCTGCAGCGGCGTCACCTCGATGCCGTGTTCGTCCATCAGGGCGGTGTTGCCCAGCCACAGCTGGCGCCCCTCAACGCGGCCGACCACACCGAGCCCGGTGATCGAATCAAAGTCCTGCACGGGCAGCAGTTCCATCGTGCGCAGGCGTGCTTCGGCCACGATGGCGGCGGCCAGCGGATGTTCGCTGCCCTGGTCCAGGCTGGCGGCCCAGTGCAGCACCTGGTCGGGCGCATGGCCGTCGGTGGCATGCACCGTATCGAACGCCGGGCGACCTTCGGTAAGCGTGCCGGTCTTGTCCACCACCAGCGTATCGACCTTCACCAGGGCCTCGATGGCCTCGGCGTCGCGGAACAGCACGCCGTGCTGCGCAGCGCGACCGGTGGCCACCATGATCGACATCGGTGTGGCCAGGCCCAGCGCACAGGGGCAGGCAATGATCAGCACCGCTACCGCACTCAGTACGCCATGGGTCCACGACGGTTCCGGTCCGAACAGACCCCAGCTGAACAGCGTCAATACGGCCACCGCCAGCACCGCCAGCACGAACCAATAGGCAACCTTGTCCGCCATGCGCTGCATCGGCGCGCGCGAGCGTTGCGCCTGCGCCACCAACTGCACGATCTGCGCCAGCATGCTGGCATCGCCCACACGCACGGCCTCGATCACCAGCGCGCCCGAACCGTTCAACGTGGCGCCGATCACACTGTCGCCCGCCTGCTTGCTGACGGGCACCGGTTCGCCGGTCAGCATCGATTCGTCCAGCGTGGAGCGACCTTCCAGCACGCGGCCATCCACCGGCACCTTCTCGCCGGGGCGAACGCGCAGGCGGTCGCCGGCCTTCACGGCACTCAATTCCACGTCGTGTTCGCTGCCGTCGGCGTCGATGCGTCGTGCCGTCTTCGGCGCCAGGCCCAGCAGCGCCGTGATCGCGGCCGAGGTGCGGGCACGGGCACGCAGTTCCATCAACTGGCCCAGCAGGGTAAGCGAAATGATCACCGCCGCGGCTTCGAAGTACACGCCCACGTGCCCATGCTGCTGGAACGAGGGCGGGAACAGGCCCGGGGCCACGGTGGCGACGACGCTGTAGCCGTAGGCGGCGATCACGCCAGTGCCGATCAGGGTCCACATGTTCGGGCTGCGGTTGCGGATCGACTGCGCCCAGCGCTGCAGGAACGGCCAACCGGCCCACAGCACCACCGGCGTGGCCAGCGCGCCTTCGATCCATACCCGCACGGTGGGCGACAGCGCGTGCAGCAGGGGCGTCATCGCCAGCATCGCCAGCGCCATCGTGGCCATGCTCAGCGGCAGCGACACCCAGAAGCGGCGGCGGAAGTCGGTAAGCTCCGGGTTCTCGCCGTCGTCCAGGCTGGGCATCATTGGTTCCAGCGCCATGCCGCAGATCGGGCAGGTGCCGGGGCCTTCCTGCACGATTTCCGGATCCATCGGGCAGGTGTACAGCGTGCCCGCCGGCACGGGGGGCGCGACGTGCGAAGCCGGGTCCAGATAGCGCTGCGGATCGGCCAGGAACTTCTGCCGGCAGCCGCCGCTGCAGAAGTGGTAGGCCGTGCCCTGGTGCTGGGCGTGGTGTGGGGTGGTGGCAGGGTCGACGTCCATGCCGCAGACCAGGTCCTTCACCGTGCTGGCGGTCTTCTTCGCACCACCACAGCAGCTGGCCTTGGCCGCGGGCGCGTTGTGGTCGTGCGCGGGGCCGGTATGCGTGCTGTTCATGCGTTGTCCTCGGTCAGCGCGGCCAGGATCGGGCACTGTTCAAGCGCGCCGTGGCCCGGGCAGGCATCCACCAGCTGTGACAGCGCCGCCTGCATGCGTTGCAGTTCGACCATGCGCTGTTCGATATCGGCCAGCCGCGCCCGTGCGGTATCGCGCACGCTGCCCATGTCCTGCGCATGGCGGTCGCTCAGGGCCAGCAGCTCGGCGATTTCTTCCAGGCTGAACCCCAGCGCCTTGGCGCGCCGGATGAAGCGCAGCCGGCGCAGGTCCTGCTGGCCGAAGATGCGATAGCCGCCGGCCGACCGCGCTGCGGTGGGCAGCAGGTGCTGCCGCTCGTAATAGCGGACGGTGTCGATCGGCACGCCTGCTTCGCGTGCCAGCTGCCCGATGTTCATGGCGCACTCCCGTGGAATCTGCGGCCATTGTGAACCCTTGAGTCTGGTCCAGAGTCAAGGGTTGTGAACGGAAGCCGCTCGTTCAGGGACATTTGCAACTTTCTTCATAGCCCCCGCTCCGGGGCGGTTCCTACCCTTCGTCTGCACCGGCCGCTGGATGGCCTGAACGAACGGAGGAAGGGCTGTGGACGCACTCAATAGCGAAGGATTCGTGGAGGTTGCAGTGGTGGAGTACCCGGGCGGTGACCCCTCGGCGGCGTCGGTCCTTGCCGAGATGGCGCATGTTGCCAATCGCCTGGCCCAGCAGAAGAAGCGCCCCTTCCCGCGGGTGCTGATCACGCGCTGGATCGTTCCGGCCAGCAACAGCGGTGTGCATCGGCTGGCGGGTGCGGACATGCTGGATGCGGCCATTCCTGCGGTCATCGCCTTGCCGACCTTGGTCAGCCCCGGGGCCGCGCTGCGTACCGAAGATGTGCTGCTGGACTGGCTGCGGGCACATTACGACGGTGGCAGCCTGCTGGCGGCCGCCGGCGATGGCGTGGGCGTGCTGGCCCGTGCCGGTCTGCTGGCCGGGCGCACGGTGTCCGGTCCGGACCTGAGCCGCTACCCGGGCCTGCAGGGCCAGCCGTCCAGCTGGGCGCCCAGTGAGCGCGCGCTGGTGGACGATGGCGATGTGTTGACGGTGGGCGGCAGCCAGGCCTGGCGTTTCATGGGGCTGCGCCTGCTGTACCGGCTGCATGGGCAGGGCGTGGCCAGCGAGGTGGCCGCACAGCTGGGCATCAGCGTGCCGGTGGCGATCCAGCAGGATCTGGAACGTTTCAGTGCGAACTTCGCCCATGGCGACCGCGATGTGCTGAAGGCGCAACGCTGGCTGCACACCACCGCGGCGCGTGGCGCAACGCTCACCAGCATCTGTGAAATGTCCGGGCTGGAGCCGCGCACCCTGCAGCGCCGCTTCCTGAAGGCCACCGGCCTGCGCCCGATCGAGTACTGCCAGAGGCTGCGCATTGCCAAGGCGCAGGCCATGCTGCAACAGGGTGCCAGCATCGATGAGGTCGCCTGGGGCGTGGGCTATGCCGACCAGAGCGCGTTCCGCCGCCTGTTCCTGCGCATCATCGGGATGACGCCAGCCAACTATCGGCGCCACGTCAGCTGCAACAAGCAGCGCGAGCGTGCCGCGGTGGCTGCGGCTACGGCCACCGTGCGCGGGCTGCGGCCATCGCCGGAACTGCAGATGCGGCGCGATGCCGCCTGACCCGTAGCCCGGCCGCCCCTTGCCTTTGCAGCGGGCGGCTTTGAACATGCAGTGTGCTGTGACGGATCGAGTGGCGTATGTCGAGTGTAGGGCCGGTGCCGATGCCGGTGATTCTGATCATGCTGGCCTTGTTGGCAGCGATGGGCCTGGCCCGGTTGTGGCCGCGCGCCACGGCCGGAGATGCAGCGCCATCGCCGGCCAGCGTGGTGCTGGACATGCTGCTGTTGGGCCTGCTCTGCGGGCGCTTGGCGTTCGTCGCGTTGAACTTCGAACTGTATCGGCCGTCACCGTGGTCGGTGCTGCAGATTGCCGATGGCGGCTACTCGGTCCCCGTGGCGCTGCTGTCAGGCGCTGGCTGGGGGCTGTGGGCACTGCGCCGGCATCCGCGCCTGTGCCTGCCTGTGTTCAGCAGTGCGGCCCTGGGTGTGTTGTTGTGGGTGGGCGGCGGCATCGCGCTGTCGCAGTGGCAGGCCGCACACATGCCGCTGCCAGCGGTGCAGACGGTGGATCTGCACGGGCAACCACAGGCGCTGCAGCAGTTCCAGGGGCGCCCGCTGGTGCTGAACCTGTGGGCGACCTGGTGCGGCCCGTGCCGGCGCGAGATGCCGGTCCTGGCACAGGCGCAGCAGGCGCATCCACAGATCCAGTTCGCGTTCGTCAACCAGGGCGAAACTGCCGGGGACGTGCAGGCCTTCCTGTCCGCCAATGGCCTGGCGCTGGATAACGTGCTGCTGGATGAAGCGTCCGAGGCGTCCACGGTGCTGGGGGTGAAGGCGTACCCGTCCACGCTGTTCTTCGATGCGCAGGGGCGCCTGCAGGAGCTGCACCTGGGTGAACTGACCGCCGCCGGCCTTGAACACAAACTGCGCCAGCTGCGGTAGCCTGCCCCGGCATTTCATTTCGGAGTTTCCATGCTGTCCATTTCCCCGCGCGTTGCGCACAAGGCCCTGATCCTGCCGGCACTGCTGGCGCTGGCTGCCTGCAGCCAGGCGCAGACCCCGCAGGGCAAGGCGGAAGCCCAGCCGGCAGCCGCCGCAGCCAAGGGCGATCGCCCGGCGGTGCTGCAGGGCATCGAGAAGCACGGCTTCCAGGTCGTGGCCGAGTTCGATGCGCCCGGTGGCCTGCGTGGCTTTGCCGGCGTGGTCAACGGCCAGCAGCCGGCGGCCGCTTACGTGACGGCCGATGGCAAGAACGTGCTGGTCGGCAGCCTGTTCGACGCGCAGGGCAATGAAGTGGCCGCCGACAAGGTGGAGAAGCTGGTGGCCGGCCCGATGTCCGAACGCATCTGGAAGGATCTGGAAGGCAGCGCCTGGGTGCGCGATGGCAAGGCCGACGCGCCGCGCGTGGTGTACACCTTCAGTGATGCCAACTGCCCGTACTGCCACAAGTTCTGGGAAGCGGCACGGCCGTGGGTGGATACCGGCAAGGTGCAGCTGCGCCACGTGCTGGTGGGCGTGATCCGTGAGGACAGCCCGGCCAAGGCCGCCGCCATCCTGTCCGCGCGTGACCCCAGCGCCGCACTGCTGCAGAACGAACACCAGTTCGAGCAGGGCGGCATCAAGCCGGTGGCCACGATCAGCCCCGAACTGGCCGGCAAGCTCAATGCCAACCAGGAACTGATGATCAAGCTGGGCTTCCAGGGCACGCCGGGCATCCTGTTCCAGGATGCGCAGGGCCAGGTGCAGCGTCGCTCGGGCATGCCGCAGGGTACCGATCTGCAGACGGTGCTGGGCCCGCGCTGACGGCGCCGGGACGTGTGCCGACGCGGTTCGGCACACGTCGGTACTGCTGTCGCATTCTGCGACACGGCGGCTGTGCGGTCGGCGCAGTCGCCTTGCCGGTGTCACCGATGAAGCGTGACCTGGTTCAATAGTTCTGCCTTGATTGCGATCAAGGCCAAAAGCGACACGCTGGCTACGCTGGTGTGCATGAAACCCCGCACGGCAGCGCATTTCGCACCCCTTGGCACGTGGCTGAATCCGCAGCGGCACGGCGTGCCGTTCACGACACTCTCACTTCGCGCTTGTTACCCAGACCGCTGCGACCGCCACCTCTCCGGCAGCGTGGCCGCAGCGGCGAAGACGTCGACAGCCGCAGGGCAGTGTCATCGTCCTGTTGCATGTGATGGGCAGGCTGTCAGCGCTCGCCAACGCAGTACCTGCATTTCCAGTAGCGGTGGGGTGCCCACCTGGCTGCGCGCATGCGCACGCCGGAAGCGCCCCGCGATCGTTCGTTTGGGGAGAATGCAATGCGCGTTGCGGTTCTAAGTGTGGCGTGTGCGGCGGTGCTGGCAGCAGCACCTGCCCAGGCACAGGAAGGTGCACCCGATGATGCACAGGCGCTGCGGCGCGAGATCGAAGGCATGCGGCAGACGCTGGAGCGCCTGCAGCAGCGTCTGGACCGGTTGGAGCAGCGCGATGGAAGTGCGCCGGTTGCGACAACGCCGTCGGCACCGTTGCCCAGGCCCGAGCCGGCCACGCCAGCGCTGGCAGGCACCGCGGCAGGACTGCACGCCACCCAGGTGCCAGGCGTCGCGCAGCCCGTGCTGCCCCAGCGTGATTCGGTGTCCGATCCCTCCACTGCGGCTTCGCGCCCGGACAGTGCGGCCGGCCCGACCGATCCTGACCTGAAGGGCTTCTTCGCCATCCCCGGTACCGACACGGTGATCCGCATCGGCGGCTACGCCAAACTGGATGCGATTGCCGATTCGCGGGCAGCCGGCGACGAAGACCAGTTCATTCCCTCGTCGATGCCCGTCGGCGGCAGCCACCGCGATGTGTCCAACTTCAACCTGCATGCCAAGCAGACCCGCTTCAGTTTCGAGGCTCGCAGGCCGACCACCCACGGCAACCTGCGTTTCTACCTGGAAAATGACTTCTTCGGCAGCAGCGACGGCTATCAGTTCCGGCTGCGGCATGCTTACGGGCAGTTGGGCAACACCTATGCCGGCTACGGCTATTCCAGCTTCATGGATGCCGACAGCCTGCCCGACACGCTGGACTTCGCCGGCCCGGGTGGCGCGGGCTACCTGCTGGTGGCCGGCATCCACCATAGTTTCGCGCTGGGCAAGGGCACGACGCTGACGCTGGCCGCCGAAGACCCGGATACCGAGCTGGCCGGGGCCAGCGACAGTGTGATTGCTGCCAATCGGCTGCCGGACGTGACCGTGGCCGCGCGCGTGGAGCGCGACTGGGGCCACCTGCAGTTGGGCGCGGTGGCGCGCAGCCTGGCCTACGACGGTGACGGCGAACGCGACCGGCGCATGGCCGGTGGTCTGCAGCTCAGTGGTTCGGCAGCGGTGGGCGAGCGTGACCTGCTGCTGTTGGGTGCATTGGGCGGACGCGGGCTGAGCCGCTACACCGCCGACCTGACCGGCTCCGGCCTGGATGCGGTGGTCGGTGCCGATGGGCGTCTGCGCGCGCTGGACGTGCACGGCGGTTTCGTCGGCTACACCCATTACTGGTCCGAACTGTGGCGTTCAAACCTGATCTACGGGCAGCTGACCCTGGAGCGCAATGCGGCGCTGCCCGCCGATGCGTTCCGCGAAAGCCGCTACGGCGTGTTCAACCTGATCTGGAGCCCGGCACCGTCGTGGACGATGGGCATGGAGCTGCTGTATGGCCGCCTGGAGCAGCAGAGCGGCGCGCGCGGCGACACCGTCCGGGTACAGGGCAGCCTGCAATACAACTTCATCAAGTAAACGCCAGCGGCGGTACGCCCGCGTTTTCCGTCCCCATGCCCGGTGCTGCCGGGCCCATGCCAGGTGCAGGAGAGTGTCATGGCAGAAACAAAGAAGATCGGGGTGGTCGGTGCCACCTTCCTCGTGGCCGGCAACATGATGGGTTCAGGGGTGTTCCTGTTGCCATCGAGCCTGGCCAAGATCGGTACCGCCTCGATCTGGGGCTGGTTGATTACCACCGCCGGCGCGCTGCTGCTGGCGTTCGTGTTCGCCAAGCTGGGCAAGCTGGCGCCCAAGGCCGGCGGCCCGTATGCCTATGCGCGTGACTGGTTCGGGCCGTACATGGGCTTCCAGACCAACACCATCTACTG
Organism: Stenotrophomonas sp. S49; assembly: GCF_016624905.1. Lineage (NCBI taxonomy): Bacteria > Pseudomonadati > Pseudomonadota > Gammaproteobacteria > Lysobacterales > Lysobacteraceae > Stenotrophomonas > Stenotrophomonas sp. S49. The sequence continues at coordinate 8,343 of NZ_JACVUD010000041.1, forward strand.
GTTCGCCAACTGGATCGGCAACGTGGCCATCCCGATCGCGGCGGTGGGCTATTTCAGTTACTTCTTCCCGATCCTGTCCGAGCCGCTGGTGCGCTGCATCGCCGTGCTGGCACTGGTCTGGGCACTGAGTTTCGCCAACGTGATCGGCCCGGCCTTCGTGACCAAGGTGCAGACGGTCACCACCAGTTTCGCGCTGGTGCCGATCCTGGGCATCGCCATCTTCGGCTGGTTCTTCTTCGATGCGGACATCTTCAAGGGTGCCTACAACGTTTCGGGTGAATCGAACTTCGGCGCCATTTCCAGTGCCGCCGCACTGACCCTGTGGGCGTTCATCGGCGTGGAATCGGCGTCGGTGACGGCCGGCGTGGTGGAAAACCCGGAAAAGAACGTGGCCCGCGCCACCCTGGCCGGCGTGTTCCTGGCGGCGGTGGCCTATATCGCCAGTTCGTCGGTGATCATGGGCATGGTGCCCAATGCCGAACTGCAGACCTCCGATGCGCCGTTCGCGCTGGCCGCCGCCAAGGCGGTGGGTGGCTGGGGTGGCGGCCTGGTCAGCCTGTGTGCCTTCATCGGTGCGGCCGGTTCGCTGGGTGGCTGGATCCTGCTGACCGCGCAGAGCGCCAAGGCGGCGTCCGACGATGGCCTGTTCCCGAGCATCTTCAGCAAGACCAACAAGGACGACGTGCCGGTGAAGGGCGTGCTGATCGTGGCGGTGCTGATGACCCTGGCGGTGCTGGTCACCTCCACCTCGGAAACCGCGTCGGCACAGTTCGATGTGATCACCTCGGCGGCGGTGGTGCTGACCCTGCTGCCGTACATCTATTCCTGCGTGGCCTGCTATTTCGTGGTGGAACGCTCGCACACCATCGTCCACACCGGTGCGTTCTGGGCGCTGACCAGCCTGACGGTGGTGTATTGCCTGTGGGCGATCTACGGCTCGTCGGGAACGATCGTGCAGTACGCCTTCCTGTTCGTGCTGTTCATCACCGTGTTCTATCCCTTCTTCAGCGAGGAGCGCCGCCAGCAGCGGCAGCGCACCCGTGAGGCGGCCGCGTTGTCCGGCGGCGCCCAGCGTTCCTGAGTTCGACAAGGAGAATCAACGTGTACTTCAAGTCCCTGGATTACCCGGTCATCGTCATCGATGGCGATTACGATTCGCCGCGCATCGGCGGCATCCTGATCCGTGCGCTGGTGGAAGAGCTGCGTGGCAACGGCCAGCGCGTGCTGTGCGGCCTGAACCTGGACGATGCGCGCGCCGGTGCCCGTACCTACGTGGCGGCGTCGGCGGTGCTGATCTCGATCGATGGCAGCGAAGAGGGCGAGGGCGAGTTCCAGCGCCTGGCCGCCTTCCTGCGCGAACAGAGCGCGCGCCGGGCCAACCTGCCGGTGTTTCTGTACGGCGAGCGGCGCACCATCGAGAAGGTGCCCAGCAAGCTGCTCAAGTACATCCACGGTTTCATCTTCCTGTTCGAAGACACCAAGAACTTCGTCGCACGGCAGGTGATGCGTGCGGCCGAAGACTACATGCACAACCTGCTGCCGCCGTTCTTCAAGGCGTTGATCCACCACGCGGCCGAGTCGAACTATTCCTGGCATACCCCGGGCCATGCCGGTGGCGTAGCGTTCACCAAGTCGCCGGTGGGGCGTGCGTTCCACCAGTTCTACGGCGAGAACACCCTGCGCAGCGATCTGTCGATCTCGGTGCCGGAACTGGGTTCGCTGCTGGACCACACCGGCCCGATCAAGGACGCCGAGGACGAAGCCGCGCGCAATTTCGGCGCCGACCACACCTTCTTCGTCACCAACGGCACCTCCACCGCCAACAAGATCGTCTGGCACGGCACGGTGGCGCGCGGTGACGTGGTGTTCGTTGACCGCAACTGCCACAAATCGCTGCTGCATGCGCTGATCATGACCGGCGGCGTGCCGGTCTACTTCACCCCCAGCCGCAACGCGCACGGCATCATCGGGCCGATCAGCCTGGACCAGTTCACCCCCGAGGCGCTGCAGCAGCGCATTGCCGACAACCCGCTGGCCAGCCAGGCCTACCAGGCCGGGTCGAAGCCGCGCATCGCGGTGGTCACCAATTCCACCTACGACGGCCTGTGCTACAACGCCGAGAAGATTGCCGAGGAGATCGGCAGCGCGGTGGACTTCCTGCACTTCGATGAAGCCTGGTATGCCTACGCGGCGTTCCATCCGTTCTACGAAAACCACTACGGCATGGCCAAGGGCAAGCCGCGTGAGCAGGACGCGATCATCTTCACCACCCATTCCACGCACAAGCTGCTGGCCGCGTTCTCGCAGGCGTCGATGATCCACGTGCGCAACTCGGCCAGCCGCGACCTGGATGCCGAGCGCTTCAACGAATCGTTCATGATGCACACCTCCACCAGCCCGCATTACGGGGTGATCGCGGCCTGCGACGTGGCCTCGAAGATGATGGAGGGCGAGGCCGGGCGTTCGCTGGTGCAGGAAATGCACGACGAAGCGATCGCCTTCCGCCGCGCCATGCTGCACGTGCGCGATGACCTGGGCCGCGATGACTGGTGGTTCAGCGTGTGGCAGCCCACGAAGGTGGAGCGCAGCCTGGACAAGGGCGATACGCCGGCACCGCTGGTGGCCAAGCGTGAGGAATGGTACCTGCAGCCCGATGCGCACTGGCACGGCTTCGATGGGCTGGTGGACGACTATGTGCTGATCGACCCGATCAAGGTGACCCTGCTGACCCCGGGCCTGACGATGGACGGCAGCATGGGCAAGCTGGGCATTCCGGCGGCGGTACTGAGCAAGTTCCTGTGGGGCCGCGGCATCACCGTGGAAAAGACCAACCTGTACTCGGTGCTGTTCCTGTTCTCGATGGGCATCACCAAGGGCAAGTGGAGCACCCTGGTGACCGAGCTGATGGCGTTCAAGGAACTGTTCGATCGCAACGCGCCACTGAGCCAGGCACTGCCGACGCTGGCCGCCGATTATCCGGTGGCCTATGCCGGCTGGGGCCTGCGTGACCTGTGTGAGGCGCTGCATGCCTTCAACCAGGAATTTGCCGTGGCCAAGGTGATGCGCGAGATGTACGTGGACCTGCCGACCCCGGTGATGACCCCGGCCGATGCCTACAACCATCTGGTGAAGGGCGAGATCGAGCGGGTGGACATCGAACAGCTCAGCGGCCGCATTGCCGCCACCATGCTGGTGCCGTACCCGCCGGGTATTCCCACCATCATGCCCGGCGAGCGCTTCGGCGCCAGCGACGAGCCAATCATCCAGTCGCTGCGCATTGCCCGCGAACAGAATGCGCGCTTCCCCGGTTTCGAATCGGATGTGCACGGGCTGATCATCGAACACGACGAGGAAGGCACCAGCTACCGGGTGGAGGTACTGAAGGCCTGAATGGATACCGCCCGCGAACAACGCATCCTGCTGCTGTCGATCGGGATGACCGTGGCGGTCAGTGCGGCCGGCTTCCTGGGCGGCCTGCTGGTGGGATCGCAGGCCATCCTGTTCGACGGCATCTACAGCTTGGTGGACGTGGCCCTGACCCTGGTGTCGCTGTCGGTGCTGCGGCTGGTGGCGCGGGAGCAGAGCCCGCGCTTCCAGTATGGCTATTGGCATCTGGAACCGATGGTGGAGGCGCTGGGCGGGGTGATCCTGTCGCTGGCCTGCGTGTACGCGCTGGCCAACGCGGTGATCGGGCTGACCACCGGCGGCCACGTGGTGAAGTTCGGGCCGGCGCTGTGGTGGGCCGGCCTGATCAGTGCAACCAACCTGGGCATGGCCGCGTTCGTGGCGGGGCAGGCACGGCGCCTGCACTCGCCGTTGTTGTGGCTGGACGTGCGTGCCTGGCTGCTGGGCGGGCTGATGGCACTGGCCGTGGTGCTGGCCTTCCTGCTGGCGCTGGCCCTGCAGGACGGGCCGTGGCAGCACTGGGTACCGTACCTGGATTCAATCGTGCTGATGCTGATCAGCCTGGCCGTGCTGCCGGTGCCCACGCGCGCTGCGTTCAAGGCACTGCGCGAGGTACTGCAGGTCGCGCCCGATGACCTGGACCAGCGCGTGCAGCAGGTGATGCAGGCGTTCGTGGGCGAGCGGGGCTATGCCGGCTTCACCAGCCACGTGGCGAAGATGGGGCGCATGCGCTTCATCGAGATCCATGTGCTGACCGACCCGGCCACGCCGCTGGGCACGGTGGGCGAGGTGGATGCCATGCGTGATGAGATTGCCGTGCGCCTGGATGCACGCGGCGGCATGTTCTGGTTGACGATCGATTTCACCGCCGACCCGGCCTGGACCTGAGCGGCGGCGCGGCGCGCTTCAGCGCAGGTAGTACTCCACCGGTACCACGCGTTCCTGCGGTGCCGGCAGATCATCGGGAATACGCGGCAGCGGCTGCGCGCGGCGGAAGGTCTGCAGGGCGGCTTCGTCCAGCATGGGTTCGCCACTGCTGCGTTCCAGCAGCAGCGTGCGCAGGCGGCCGCTGCGGTCGACGCTGGCGCGCACCCAGGCCGTGCCCTGCTGCCGGCGCGCGCGGGCGGCACTGGGGAAATAGCGGTGGCGCTCCAGGCGCGCCATCAGCCGTGCTTCCCAGCTGTCGCTGTGGGCGCCCGCCAACTGGGGTGCCGGTGGTGCGTCGGGTGTCGGCGGCGCAGCCGTGATCGACGCCGGTGCCGGTGCGGCGTCGCTGGCTGGCAGGATCAGCGCCGGTACCGGTTCCGGTAGCGGCTGCGCTTCGGCGCTGCGGCCGTGACCGGACGCCAAGGTGCCCTGCGGTGCGCGGGTGGGTGGGGGCGGTGACAACGGACGCGGCTGCGGCGCACGTGGTTGCTGCGCCTGGCTGGGGCGGTCGGCGTTCAGTTCTTCCAGCGGCTGTGGCGGCGCGGTGGGCGGCAACAGCCGCAGGCTGATGCGCACCTCTTCCGCTGGGGGTGTGGGTTGGCGTGTGGACGTTGTCCAGTGCAGCAGCCCCAGCACCGGCAGCAGATGCAGGCCGATGGTGATCGCCACCGCCATCCAGTGCGGGCGGCGCTCGCGTGCACCGGTCTGCGCTCGGCGGTCCGATGGCAGGGGCGAGGGCAATGAGGGAAGCGCTTGGACTGGCACGGACGGAGTGCGGAGAGCGGGACAGGAACGGCCCGCGGCGGCAAGGGCAGCGCGCGCACCTTACCGCAAAAGAGAATCGTTTGCATTAATGCCGGGCCGTCAGGGCTTGGTTTACGGGGCGGCGTTGACCCCGGGGCGCACGTAGTAGGTCTGCCCACTGTCGTCCAGGAACAGCAGTTCCGGCTTGCCCTGCCAGGAGGTGAGCATGGCGCCGGTGTTGTTCTGGTGGCGGACCATCAGGGTGGCGCCGCGATCGGGATTGGCGACCACCTTGAACACTTCGGTGGTGCCGCTGGCATCGTCCAGGGTGAGCAGGGCTTCGCCGCCGCGGTCACTGGTGCCATAGCCACCGCGTTCGGAACCGTCCGGGCCGAGCAGGATCACACCGGACAGTGCCGCGGCACGCGGGCCCTGGCTGCGCCCTTTGCTGGTCGGGTCGGGCACCGGCGCACCGACGATGACGCGGGCCTGGCCATTGGCATCGTGGACGACCAGGCCGCGTGCATGGATCACGCGTTCGGGTGACTGGCTGTGGTGCAGGTTCCAGGCCGTCCAGCCGGACACCAGGAGGGCGAGGGTGGATACCCCCAGAGTGGTAAGCAACAACGCACGGGCCATCGTGTAGTCCTTCCTTGGATATGGCGACGATAGCGGATGCAAAAGCGGATGGGTAGAGTCGACTGGGTAGAGTCGACTGTTAGTCGACTGCCCTTGGAACGGCGTGCAGCAATTCCGCGCTGGCGCGCGCTAGTCGACTGACAGTCGACTCTACCCATCAATGGCACATCCGCGCTGGCGCGCTAGTCGACTGACAGTCGACTCGACACATCAATGACCCATCAATGGAAATCGCGGCTGTGGCTGCGCAGGCCCTGCAACAGATCGTCCAGGCCCAGCATGCGTTGCACGATGACGTGCTGCACGCCATCCACGCGTTCCAGCCTGCCGTCGATCTGCATCAGCTGGGTATCGACCAGGATGCGGTGCTGGCGATCGGCCACGTGGCGCCAGACCACGGCGTTGACCATGCCGGTCTCATCTTCCAGGGTAAGAAACGTGACCCCGCTTGCGGTCTGCGGCCGCTGACGCATGCGTACCAGCCCGGCAATGCGCACGCGGCGGCCATGCCCGTGGGCAGCCAGCTGCGCGGCATCCAGGCAGCCGCGGCTGCGCAGCTGTGCCCGCAGGAATGACAACGGGTGGCGGCCCAGCGTAGTGCCGGTACTGCGGTAATCGGCCTGCATGTCGTCCCAGGCGCTGGGCAGCGGCAGCGGCACGCGTGCTTCGCCGGTGGCGCGGGCCGGGTCGAACAGCGGCAGACGGTTTTCCACGCCGGAAACATCCCAGCGTGCGCGGTGGCGATGGCCACTGAGGCCGCGCAGGGCGCCGGCATCGGCCAGCAGGCCCTGCTGGCGGCGATCCAGTGCGACGCGCTGGCACAGATCGCCCACATCGTCGAACGGGCGCCGCGCGCGCTCGCGCAGCAGGGCCTGCACCGCCTGTTCGCTGCAGCCATCGACCAGGCGCAGGCCCAGGCGGATGGCGGCCGCGCCCTTGCTGAAATCGAGGGTGCAGTCCCAGTGGCTGTGGCGTACATCCACCGGCAGCACGGCAATGCCATGGCGGCGCGCATCCTGCAGCAACTGGTCGGGGCTGTAGAAGCCCAGCGGCTGGCTGTTGATCAGGCTGGCGGCGAACGCGGCCGGGTGGTGGCACTTCAACCAGCAACTGACATAGGTGAGCAGGGCGAAGCTGGCGGCATGGCTTTCCGGAAAACCGTAATTGCCGAAGCCCTTGATCTGCTCGAACAGGTGTTCGCCGTATTCGCGGCTGAAGCCGTTGCGCAGCATGCCGGCCAGCAGTTTTTCCCGGTGCGGCTCCAGCCCGCCGCGGCGCTTCCAGGCGGCCATCGAACGGCGCAGGGCGTCGGCCTCGCCCGGGGTGTAGCCGGCCGCTTCCACGGCCAGCTGCATCACCTGTTCCTGGAACAGGGGAACGCCCAGGGTGCGGGCGAACACGCGTTCCAGCTGCGGTGGATAAAGCGGGTTGGCCGGGTCGTTCAAGGCCTCGGGGCCCTGTTCGCGCAGGATCCGGCGGCGTTCCAGATAGGGGTGCACCATGTCGCCCTGGATGGGCCCGGGGCGCACGATGGCCACTTCGATCACCAGGTCGTAGAAGCTGCGCGGCTGCATGCGCGGCAGCATGGCCATCTGTGCGCGCGATTCGATCTGGAACACGCCGATGGTATCGGCGGCGCAGATCATGTCGTAGGTCGCGCTGTCCTTGGCGGGCACCGCATCCATGCGGCCGCTGTGCAGCCCGTGCTGCTGCAGCAGGGCCAGGCACTTGCGGATGGCGGTGAGCATGCCCAGCGCCAGGCAGTCGACCTTCATCAGACCGGTGGCGTCCAGATCGTCCTTGTCCCACTGGATGACGGTGCGGTCGGCCATGGCCGCGTTTTCCACCGGCACCAGGGTGGACAGTGGATGTTCGGAAATCACGAAACCGCCCGGGTGCTGCGACAGGTGGCGCGGGAAATCGATCAGTTCGGCGGTGAGTGACAGCAGCCGCCGCATCAGCGCTGTGTCCGGGTCGAAGCCGCGTTCGCGCAGGGTGTCCGGCAGCGGTATGTGCCCGCCCCAGTGGTCCATGGCGGCGCCCAGTTCGTTCACCTGGTCCATCGGCAGGCCCAGTGCGCGGGCCACATCGCGGATGGCACTGCGACCCCGGTAGCTGATCGCCACGGCGGTCAGTGCGGCACGTTCGCGGCCATAGCGCTTGAACACGTACTGCAGCACTTCTTCGCGGCGCTCGTGCTCGAAATCGATGTCGATGTCCGGTGGTTCGTCGCGTTCTTCGGAAATGAAGCGCTCGAACAGCAGGTTGCTGCGCGCCGGGTCGATCTCGGTGACGCCCAGCACGAAGCACACCGCCGAATTGGCCGCCGAACCGCGGCCCTGGCACAGGATCTGCTGGCTGCGGGCGAAGCGCACGATGTCCTGCACGGTGAGGAAGTACGAGGCATAGTTCTTCTTGGCGATCAGTTCCAGCTCGTGTTCGATCTGCTGGCGCTGGGCCGGCTGGATGCCGTCCTTCCAGCGTTCGGGAATGCCTTGTTCCACCAGCGCGCGCAGCCAGCTGTCCGGGGTGTGGCCTGCCGGCACCAGTTCGCGCGGGTAGGTGTATTTCAGCTGGTCCAGGCTGAAGTGGCAGCGCGAGGCGATCTGCAGGGTTTCGGCCAGCAGTTGCGGCGGGTACAGCTGGGCCAGCGAGGTGCGCGGGCGCAGGTGGCGTTCGCCATTGGGAAACAGGCGCCAGCCGGCTTCGGCCACGCTGCAGCGGTGGCGGATGGCGGTAAGGGTGTCCTGCAGGGCGCGGCGACGGCGCACGTGCATGTGCACATCGCCGCTGGCCACCAGCGGCAGCGCGTGGCGTTCGCCGAAGGCCTGCAGCTGTTGCAGGCGGCGCGCGTCGTCGTGTTCGTGGTGCAGTTCCACCGCCAGCCACAGGCGGTCGCCGAAGCCGGTGCGCAGCCCCTGCAGGTGGCTGGCATCGGGCTGCCGGTCCAGCCACAGGCACAGCAGGCTGTCGGGCAGGCCCTGCAGATCGTCGGCCAGGCAGCGGTACTCACCCTTGCCAGCGCGCCGGCGGCAGGTGGTGATCAGCTGGCACAGCCCGGCATAGGCATCCTGGTCGGTACACAGCAGGGCGATCTTCGGCCCGTCTTCGATCTGCAGTTCGGCGCCGACGATCAGCGCCACGCCATGCGCCTTGGCCGCCTGCCAGGCGCGGACGATGCCGGCCAGCGAACATTCGTCGGTGATCGCCAGGGCGCGGTAGCCCTGGCTGGCGGCGCGCGCGAACAGTTCGTCGGCGGTGGAGGCGCCGCGCTGGAAACTGAAGGCCGACAGGCAATGCAGTTCGGCATAGGCGGGCAGTTCTGCGTGCATGCCGGTTCAGCCGAACCAGCCGTGCAGCATCCACGGCGCATGCGGGTCGTTGCGCGGGCGGAACGCCCAACCGCGTTGCCCGTGCGCGGTTTCCACCACGTAGTAGTCGCGCCGCGCATCGGCCTGGTCCCACCAGCCCGATTCAATCCGTTCCGGGCCAGCAACGATACGCAGGCGCGGGTCGCGCAGCGGCTGGGGTGCATCCAGCAGCCAACCGGGGCGCAGCGGCCAGTGTGCGGGGGGCTTGGCCGGTGGCTGGGTGCCGCTGGCGCGTTCGGGGCGATGGTCGGCCTGCACCGCCAGCGGTTGCACGGCATCATCGCCCAGCCGCGCGCGCAGGCGTTCGCGCAGCTGGTTCCACGGCATGGCCTGAGCCGGGCGGGTGTCGAACAGATCGCGTGCCACCGGCACGAACGGCGGCAGTTGTTCGGCCTGCAGGCGCAGCGCGCGGCTGCCGGCGGGCAGGGCGAAGGCTTCCATGCGGTTGCGGGCGATTTCGAACAGCAGCGCGGCATCGCGTTCGGGTGCCAGCAGGCCGATGGTCAACACGCTGGCCGGCAGCAGGTCGTGTTCGAAGTGCAGGTCGAAGCGCTGCACGCCGCCATCGCGCGAGCAGAGGAAGGCAGCCAGGTCCAGCAGCAGGCGCCGTAGCGGGAACAACAGGGCCTGGCTGGATTCGATTTCGTATTCGAATTCGATGCGGGCATCGAAACGGTCGGGGGGCTGGTAGTAGCGCAGCGGCGTGTTGTCCAGGCCGCGCACGGCATCGAGCTGCTGCAGTACCTGCGGGGCAAAGCGGCGGGCCAGGCTGTCGCGCGGCAGGTCGAACACCGCGCCCAGCGTACGCAGGCCGGAACGACCGAGCACGGTGACCGCATCGGCTGGCAGGCCGCTGCGTGCCAGCGGCAGCGGCGCCAACGCGGCCGCCAGCTGCGTGGCATCGATGCCCAGGCCGTCGTGCACGTTGGCCAGCACGCGCGCGGCATGCGGGTTGGGCGCGGCCACCAGGCGATGGCGGAAACCGAGTTCATGCAGGCCGTGGCGCAGGCGCTGTTCGATCTGTGGCCAATCGCCGAACAGGGCGCGGCTGGCGTGGATTTCCAGCACCAGCGCATGCGGGAAATCGAGGCTGACCTGTGAACTGTAGGCGTACAGCCAGCTGGCCAGCAGTTGCCTGGTGTGTTGTTCGGCGGCGGGATCGTAGTCGTGCAGCTGCATGTCCTGCACCAGCACCTGCGCGGCCGACAGCAGCATGCCCGGGCGCAGGCCGGCGGCCCGCGCGGCCGGGCTGACCGCGCGCAGCACCCGGCGCTGGGCCGGGCCCTGCAGCAGCACCAGCGGCCGCTGCGGGTCCGGCTGCTGGCGCAGTACGCTGTCCAGCGCCAGTTGCGGCAACAACAGGCAGGCCCAATGCATGGCGCGGCCTCAGTGGGCGATGGCCAGCGGCAAGGGCTGCGCCGGCGGCAGCCCGCCGCGGCACTTCAGCACGCGCACCTGGCCGGGGTCGAGCTGCAGGCGCAGGCTGGCCGGCGACGGATTACGTGCGGCGCGCGCTTCGCGGAACACGAAGCCCAGGCACTGGCCACTGTCGGCGGCCACCTGCAGCCGGCGCAGGGAACGATCATCGGCCTGCTGCGGCCAGCACAGCACCGCCGCACAGGCGGCCGAGCGCAGGCACTGTTCGGCCGCCCACAGCGCCTGCTTCGGCGCGGCGTGGATGATCTGCAGCTGGGCCAGGTCCAGACCGGCCGCGGCCCAGGCCGGGGCATGCGGCCGATGCGGCGGGGCGACCAGCACGATCGGCCGATCGCGCTGGCTCAGCTTGGCCAGTGCCGGCCAGACCAGGGCCAGTTCGCCCACGCCGGGGCAGGCCAGCAGCACTTCGCACAGCCCGCTGGCGGGCCAGCCGCCGCCGGGCAGGCGGGCATCCAGGGCCGGGTGCCCGCTGGCCAGATGGTCGCTGGCCGGGCCATGGCGGGCCGGGCCGCGCCACAGTTGGCGGCCATCCAGCAGGCGGTCCAGGGCGACGACGGCACCCATCAGCCGGTCCTCCAGGGGAGGCGCCGGGCAGGCAGGAAGCGGCGGCAGTGGACGGCAACGGCAGGCATGGAACGAGTATCGACAGGCCGGTATCAGGGGCTGAGACCGGACATGCTACTCGCCTTGTGAGTAGAATTACTAATGAAATCGAGGGGTGGGTTTCAGGTTGCTGAAGGGGGTAAAGCATCCACGCATGGCGTGGATCTACTGGGCCTCTGGTGGATCCACGCCATGCGTGGATGCGGTGCCGTGCGTTCGCCGGGCATGGCCCGGCGCTACCGGGCGCGTGGATGGGAGAACGGTGCCGACCAAGGTCGGCACCTACCCGGCATGGGACGCCCGGCGCTACCCGGCGCGTTACCGGCGTACCGGCAGGGCTACCGGACGCAGCGGGGCGGCGTCGCCGCCGCGGATCTTCAGCGGGCCGCCGATGAAGGCGAACTCGTAGACCTGGTCACGGGCCAGTTCGTCCAGCACCACCAGTTCGATGATCGGCGCACCCTGCTGGGCCAGCAGGTAGGTGTGCAGCGGCACGTAATCATCGGACACCTCCGAGGGGAAGGTCTCGAAGCTGAGGTTGTCGGCGCCGACGATCATCGCGCCACTGTCTTCCACCAGGAAACGGGCCGCGTCCAGGCCCATGCCCGGCGGTTTGGCCATGTAGGCGCGGGGCTGTTCGAACAGGCGCATGCGACCAGTGCGGATCAGCACCACGTCGCCCTGCTGCAGGGTGACGTGCTGGCGTGTCAGCGCATCCTTCAGGTCCTGGCGGGTAACGCGGTAGCTGTCCGGCAGCATGTCCACGCCCTTGGCGCCGGCCACGTCGATCAGCACGCCACGGGCGATCAGCGGCGGGAATTTCTCGATGCCGGTGACCTTCCAGCCACGGTCGCCGAGGTGTTCATCGGCCTCGAAGCCATTCCAGATCTTTCCGTGGATGCCGAAGTGGTTCAGCGCATCGATATGGGTGCCGGTGTGGCTGTACATCGAAAACGCGGTGCCGGTGTAGCTGCGGATGAGGTTCATGGCCTGGCCCACGCCCATCGGGTCGTCCACCACGGTGCCGCGCGGGGTATGGGTCATCCAGAACTGGTAGTGCGGGTCGCCGGCGTCCTGCCAGCTGGGCATGCCCACGTAGTATTCGGTGGCCAGGTCGTAGGCCTTGCCGCCGCTGACCCGCGACAGGATGGCGGCACGCGAGGCGTCGGTGATCAGGTTGAGGCGACCGATCTCGTCCTTCGGCCCCCAGGGGCTTGTGCCGACCTGCTGGCCGGAAGGAACGTGTTCGTGTGCGGACACGGCGGTGGATGCAGCAGTGCTGGCCAGCAGCAGGGCCAGTGCGCTGGCCAGGGTACGTGGGGTCATGGGGTTTCTCCTTGCAGGGTGGGGAAGGGCGCGGCGGCGGCCGCGACCAGGGGCGCCAGGGCCTGGCGCAGCTGTGGCAGCGGCAGGGTCTGCAGGCGCAGGCCGTGGCCGCCGATGACGGTGGGAATGGAACGGATGCCGAGGGCGGCGGCTTCGGCGCGGTCGGCCTGTACGCGCTGGCGCACGGTGTCGCTGCGCACGTGGTCAGCGAAGACGCCGCGCCGGTGGCCCAGCGATTCGGCGATGTCCAGCAGGACGTCGGCATCACCGATGTTGCGGTGCTGGTGCAGGTGCGCCCACTGCACCGCATCGAACATCGCGCCATGGGCATCGTTGCCGCCGAGCACGCCGGCGGCCTGGCAGGCCAGTGCGCCCAGCCAGCCGGAGGGATATTCGAACGTCTGCGCGCGCATGCCGTCGATGTCGATGCGCGCAGTGTCTTCATGCGCCGCGCAGTCGGCCCAGTGGCGCAGGATGGTGTCCTTGGCGCGCGGCATGGAACCGAAGACGTCGATCATCCGGGCGCGCGAGTCCTGCAGCACGAAGCTGCGGTGGCGCACCTGGATGCCCAGTTCGGCCGAAACCTGCTGCAGGCGCGGGGCCAGCACGAAGCACCAGCCGCAGACCACATCGTGGAAGAAATCGACCACCGGCGCGGCGGTGGTGGGAGAGGGAGCGGAAGACATCTGCCTGCCATCGGTGAGAGGGGAGGCGGCAGCGTAGGCAGCGCGGCGTGGCCGAAACAGCGGGTTTCGGGCAGCTCAGTTTTCGCTGGCGGTTACGAATCCAGTCCCGCGCAGCCGGGCAGTTCGGCGTGCAGGAAATCGATGAAGGCCCGCACCTTGGGTTGCAGGTGGCGCGCGGTGGGGTAGATCGCATGCACAAAGCGCGGTGGATAGCGGTGGTCGGCCAGCACCTGCTGCAAATCGCCGCGTGCCAGCGCGGGCGCGGCCAGGAAGGAGGGCAGGGCGCCGATGCCCAGGCCCGCCAGCAGCAGGTCGCGCAGCAGCAGGCTGTTGTTGGCGGTCACCCGTGCCGGCAGGGTGATCGTGACCTGGCCATCGGGGCCCAGCAGCGGCCAGCTGCCCGGTGAATCGGACAGGCTGTAGGCCAGCACGCTATGCGCATGCAGATCCTGCACGGTGTGCGGCGCGGGGTGCTGCTGCAGGTAGGACGGTGCCGCGCACAACACCTGCTGCAGCGAGGCCAGCCGCCGCGCCACCAGGCGTGAATCGTCCAGCTCGGCGCGCAGCCGCAGCGACACATCGAAGCCTTCGCCCACCGCGTCGAGCAGGCGGTCTTCCATCACCAGGTCCAGCGACAGGTGCGGATGCTGCTGCAGGAAGCGCGGCAGCAGCGGCGACAACGTGCTCAGCGCGAAGGACTGCGGTGCGTTCACCCGCAGGCGCCCGGCAACCTCGCCACGCTGTTCGGCGATGCCGCGTTCCAGCGCGTCCAGTTCGTCCAGCAGGCGACAGCACTCGCGGTAATAGGCGTGGCCGGTTTCGGTCAGGCTCATGCGCCGCGTGGTCCGCTGCAGCAGCACCACGCCCAGGTGCGCTTCCAGCGTGCGCAGTTGTTTGCTCAAGCCGGCCGCTGACAGGCCCAGGTCTTCGGCCGCGCGGGCCAGGCCGCCGCGTTCGACGATGCGACGGAAGGTGCGCATCAGGTTGAAGGAATCCATGCCAGCCCCGGCGCGAAGAGGGCGCCATTGTAGATCCACGCCATGCGTGGATGGCGGAACCGGTTCGGCTTGCGCGGTTTGTTCAAGCCGGCAGGCCTGGTGCCAGGCCAGCATGCAGGCCCCTCACTCCCGAGTTGCCCATGAAGTACTGGATGCTCCGCCTGTATGCGCCGTTGTTCCTGTCTGGATTCGTTGCCGCTGCCGTGGTCTGGGCTGGCCATCGGCAGGGTGACCCGCTGTGGCTGCTGGCCCTGCTGGCGGTAGCCATTGCTGTTTCATTCGCCGCCGAACGCGCCTGGCCGTATGACCCCGCGTTCAATCAGGCGCAGGGCGACCGGCTGCGCGACAGCCTGCATGCGCTGGTCAACGAAGGCCTGAACCTGTTGTCGATCGCGGCGGTGCCTGTGCTGGCGGCGGTGATTCCGTGGCAGCTGTGGCCGGTGCAGTGGCCGTTTGCGGTGCAGGTGCTGCTGGCGATCGTTGCCGCCGATCTGGGCATCACCCTGGTGCACTACGCCAGCCATCGCATCGGATGGCTGTGGCGGCTGCATGCGGTGCATCACAGCGTGACCCGCATGTACGGCTTCAACGGCCTGATGAAGCATCCGCTGCACCAGGCCGCCGAAGCGCTGGGCGGCGTGCTGCCGCTGCTGGTGCTGGGCCTGCCGATGCCGGTGGCGGCGGTACTGGCCTTCGCCATCGCCATCCAGTTGCTGCTGCAGCATTCCAACGTGGACATGCGACCGGGCGTGCTGGGCCGGGTGATGGCATGGGCGCCGCTACATCGCTTCCACCACGTGCGCTACGGCACCGCGGGCGATGTCAACTTCGGGCTGTTCCTGACTGTCTGGGATCACCTGCTCGGCACCGCCTTCGATGCGCCGGGTTACCGGTTGCGCGCGCGTGACCTGGGCATCGGCAGCCAGCCCGACTATCCGCGTCACTATGCCGGACAACTGCTGGCGCCGTTCCGCGACCTGCCCCATGGGCAGGTGCCCACGCTGCCCGACGGCCTGCGCAGGCGTGGCTGAGCGCTGCCCTCAGGCGGCCTGCAGCTGCAGACCCTGCAGCTGCGCGGCGCCGATGCCGAACATGCGCCGCACGCTGCGCGAGAGATGGGCCAGATCGGCGAAGCCGGCCGCGTGCGCACTGTCGGTCAGACTGTGGCCGAGCAGATGATGCGCCAGGGCGCTGCGCAGCCGCTGCCAAAGCACCCAGCCGCGCAGGGTCACGGCCAGGTCGGACTGGAAGCGGCGATGCAGCTGGCTGGTGGACAGGTGCGCCGCTGCTGCAATTGCCGCCGCCGGAACCGGGCCCGGCAAGTGCCGGGCAATCTGGGCCAGCGCGGCCTGCACGCGACGGTCCAGCGGCTGCGCGCGGCCCAGCCGGGGCAGGTGCGCGCGCAGGGCGCTGATCGTGGCCGGCAGCGCATGCAGCTGTTGCTGGATCTGTGCGGGATCGGCATGGGCCGGTTCCAGGAACAGCGTGCAGCCGTCCGCGGGCGCGGCGAGGATGGCATGCGGCACAAAAGACGGCAGCCACAGGCGCTGGCCGTGCTGTGCCACGCCATCGATCTCGACATGCCAGGCACTGGTTTCGCTCAGCAGCAGCTGGTGGGCGTAGTGCGCGTGCGTGCCGCTGTCACCGGCATGGCCCTGCAGCACCGCCACGTGTGCGTGCAGCAGCAAGGTGCCGTTCCAGGGCCGGGCAGGTGAGGACATGCAGCGATTGTAGATCCACGCGATGCGTGGATGGATTACCCACGCATCCACGCATGGCGTGGGTCTACCGGGCACTGTGGTGTGCGGGGTGTGAGCCGCATGGATGCGGCGACCAAGCCTCCACGGATGGATTCACGGCGTCCCCGCACACCCACAGTGCCCCGCCATTGCACGGAATGCGGCATTTGATCTTGCTGTTGCGTTTGCCGTTGTCTCTGCGGGTGCCGGGCGCCGCCCGGCCGCCCGTCAGCGCCCGTGTGGGTCTGGCCGGTGGTGCACGTACTCGACCACGGTGCCATCGGGATGTACGGCGTTGAATGCCGCGCCGGTGGGTACCACCTGCAGCGGGAAGATGATCTGCGCGCCGGCTGCGACCAATCTGTCGTGATAGGGCCGCACGTCATCGACCAGCAGGGTGCCGGTGGTGGAGGTGAACGGCGCCAGTGCGGTGTCATTGCCTTCGATCAGCAGGAAGGCACCGACCATGGCCAGGCGCAGCCCGGCATCGGGGAAGGGGAAGCCCGCGTCGGCCACCACGCCCTGCAGTTGTTCGTAGAAGGCCACCCGTGCTTCCAGTTCTCCGGGGGCGACGAACACGCGGATCAGCACGCGTGGGCTGCGCTGGCTGGAGGTATCACAGCGGTCGCGCCAGAGATGGTCGAAGTCGCGGTGCAGGGTCATGGGCAACGCTCGGGGCCGGGAATTCCATTATCGGCAGCACCACACGCTGCGCTGATGACCAGCGGTGATGGCCTGATAACCACCGTGCGCGCGGGCGCCTGTGACTTAGGTCCTGTTGACAGCGATCAACGCCCTCGCACAATCTTCACATGATGGGTCGTCGTGTGCGGCCCGGGCAGGCAGGTTGTCACGCCGGGAGGAGGGTCCCGCGCGCAGACCGGCCCGTCCTTTGGCCTGCAGGTGTTGCCCGGCAACGCTTGCGCGGCATGACGCTGCACCCTTCGGCGGCACTTTCCCTGGACCGATTGCCTTGGCAACGGAATTACGCCTGCCGATGAAAACGTTTACAAAGCCGCTTGCCCTGTCCCTTGCCCTGTCTGCCGCATTGGCCGCCCCGGCCTGGGCCGACCCGGCCGCCTTCACCGTGCTGACCCTGGACCAAGCGCCTGCGCCGGACGCGATGCCGGCCCTGGCGGCGCAGCTGAAGACCCTGCAGGTGGACGCGGTGAGCGTGCGCCAGGTGCAGCGCGGTATCGGCCAGGTCGATCCGTTGCAGCTGCTGGCCGATGGCCTGGGCTACGACTACCGCTTCATTGCCGCCGGCCAGGACGATGGCCAGACCCAGCGCGGCCAGGCCGTGCTGACCCGCTTGCCGATTGCCGCGGAAAGCGGCCCGGACCAGCCGGGCCTGAACTACCTTCGCCTGGATGACGGCCGCCACACCGTGGCCGTCTACACCGACGCCGGTGCCGGCGCCGCGCAGTTGCCGGCGCTGGTGTCGCGTTCGCGGCTGGGCGCACCGGCGCTGCTGCTGGGCGCGGTGGCCAGTGAATCGGCCAAGGCAGCCGGTTTCGATCCCTCGCGCGTGGCCCTGGAAGCCGATGCCAGCTACTTCAGCGATGGTTTCCAGGCGGCCAGCAGCGCACCGTTCAAGGTCGATGGCAATGGCCTGCAGGCCACCCTGCTGACCCTGGCCTACGCGGCCGACAAGGGCGGTGAGCGCCCGTGGATGGACGCCAGCCTGAACGCCGATGCGCGCGCTGCGCTGCTGCTGAAGGCGATGACCGAGGACGAGAAGTTCCAGATGCTGCACAGCTACTTCGGGCTGGGCAAGGATGGCGGTCCGCTGCCGGAAGGGGCGGTGGGTTCGGCCGGTTTCGTGCCGGCGGTGCCACGCCTGGGCATTCCGGCGCAGCAGTCGGCCGATGCCGGCGTGGGCGTGACCAATCCGGGTGGCATCCGTCCGGGCGATTTCGCCACGGCCATGCCGTCGGGCCCGTCCACCGCCTCCAGCTGGAACCGCGAAGTCGCCTTCGCCGGTGGCGCGACCATGGGCCGTGAAGCCTGGCAGCAGCGCTTCAACATCCTGCTTTCGGGCAGCGTGAACCTGCAGCGTGACCCGCGCAACGGCCGCAATTTCGAATACGCCGGTGAAGATCCGCTGCTGGCCGGTTCGATGGTGGGCGCGCTGATCCAGGGCGTGCAGAGCCAGCACGTGATTTCGTCGATGAAGCACTTCGCGCTGAACGATATGGAGACCCGCCGCAACTTCCACGACGTGCGCATCGGCGAACAGGCCATGCACGAATCGGACCTGCTGGCCTTCGAGATCGCACTGGAAGCTGGCCGCCCGGGCGTGGCGATGTGCTCGTACAACAAGATCAACGGCACCTACGGCTGCGAGAACGGCTACCTGATGAACCAGGTGCTGAAGCAGGAGTGGAAGTTCCCCGGTTTCGTGATGTCCGACTGGGGCGGCGTGCACAGTGGTTCGAAGGCGGCGCTGGCCGGCCTGGACCAGCAGTCGGCCGGTGAAGTGTTCGATGCGGCGGTGTTCTTCGATGAGCCGCTGCGCCTGGCCGTGCACGGCGGCGTGGTGCCGCAGGCGCGCCTGAACGACATGGTGGCGCGCATCCTGCGCACGATGTTCCTGCACGGCAACTTCGACAACCCGCCGCAGCACCAGAAGGTGGATGCCGAAGCCGGCTTCGCCGTGGCCCAGCGCACGGTGGAAGAAGGCAGCGTGCTGCTGCGCAATGAAGGCAACCTGCTGCCGCTGGCCGACAGCGTGAAGCGCATCGTCATCATTGGTGGCCATGCCGACAAGGGCGTGATCGGTGGCGGTGGTTCGTCGATGGTGGGCGTGACCGCCAAGGGCACCAATGCGGTGCCGGGCGTGCTGCCCACCACCTGGCCGGGCCCGGTGATGTTCCACCCGTCCTCGCCGCTGGAATCGCTGCGTGCAGCTCGCCCGGACGCGACCATCGAATATGTGGACGGCAGCAACGCTGCTGCGGCGGCCAAGGCTGCCGCGCAGGCGGACGTGGCCATCGTGTTCGCCACCCAGTGGGCGGCCGAGTCGGTCGACCTGCCGGACATGAAGCTGCCTGACAACCAGGATGCGCTGATCTCAGCAGTGGCCAAGGCCAACCCGAAGACCGTGCTGGTGCTGGAAACCAATGGCCCGGTGCGCACGCCGTGGCTGGCGCAGGTGCCGGCCATGCTGCAGGCCTGGTACCCGGGCATCCGTGGTGGCGAAGGCATTGCCGCGCTGCTGACCGGCCAGGTGAACCCGTCCGGCCGCCTGCCGGTGACCTGGGTGGTGGACGAATCGCAGCTGCCGCGCCCGCACGTGGATGGCCTCGGCTTCAAGCCGGCCAAGCCGTTCGGCGATGTGTTCGATTTCGATATCGAAGGCGCCAACGTGGGCTACAAGTGGATGGCCGCCAAGGGCCTGACCCCGACCTTTGCCTTCGGTCATGGCTTGTCCTACACCTCGTTTGCCTATGACAACCTGAAGGTGAGCGTGGAAGGCTCGCGCCTGGTCGCCAGCGTCGACATCCGCAACACCGGCAAGCGCGCCGGTGCCGACGTGGCCCAGCTGTACCTGAAGCTGCCGGCCGGCAGCACCACGCCGATCCGCCTGATCGGCTACGACAAGGTGAGCCTGCAGCCGGGCGAACAGCGCCGTATCCGCATCGAAGCCGAGCCGAAGACGCTGGCGCATTACGATGCGCAGGCCCGCCAGTGGAAGATCGACGGCGGCACCTATCAGGTGCAGCTGTCGCGCAACGCGGCCGAACCGCTGCAGACGGTGGACGTGCAGCTGGTGGAGCAGGTGCTGCGCTGATCCAGCGGGTTGTTGATGTTTGAAGGAACGGCCCCGAAAGGGGCCGTTCCTTTTTGTGGGCTGCCGCTGCACTCGCCGGGCATGGCCCGGCGGACGATGGAACAGCAGGCGCCGGGGCGGATAGTCATGTCGCTTCTGCCACTGGAGGTCAACTGCCGGTCAGCCAATACTGGAAGGCTGGCGCAGGAGGGCCAGCGAATGATCGCGAGCGCATGGGAATTCAAGCAGTTGTGTGAAAGCGAGTCGGATGCATCATCTGCCTGGCAGCAGGCCGAGGATCAGACGTGGATCGATATCCTTGCGGTTTACCCCGAGTTGGCGCGCTGCGTCGCCGGGAATAAAACAATTCCTGAGTTCATTATCGAACAGCTGGCTAGCAGCGAAAACGTCGACGTTCGTTGGAGCATCGCGTGCAAACGCCGGCTGAGTGAGGGGGTTATGTCCCGTTTGGCGCAGGATGCCGATGCAACCGTGCGGCATCGCATCGTTTGCAACCCCAAAGTAACCCCGCGGATTCTGGAGTTGCTTTCTGTCGACCCGGACAAGATGGTGGCGGCCTCAGCGAAGCGAAGGCTGCAGTCCAGGTGATATCGCCCACGTCGTGCATGCGTGGAGATAGAGATAAGTATCCTCAGCCAAACCAACCGCGCAGGAAATCGATCAGGTGGCGGACTTTCGGCGAGGGCTGCGTGCTGTGCGGGTAGACGGCGTAGACGCTCTGCTGCGGGAAGCGGTGCTGGCGCAGCACCGGCCGCAGGCGGTCGTGGGCCAGGTCGTCCTCGATCAGCCAGCGCGGCAGCGCGGTGACGCCTGCGCCGGCCAGGGCGAAGGCGCGCAGGCTGCTGACGCCGTCCACGCGCACCACGGCATTGCCCGGATTGGTGGCAAACATCGCGTCGCTGCCGTCCGGCGCCACCACCGGCACATCGGCCAGGCGCGGATAGCCGAGCCGGGGCAGGGTGCCCAGCTGCACCGGGTCATCGGCCGCATCGGCAGAGGGCAGGCGCGCCAGCAGCGACGGTGCGGCCACCGCGCACAGCGGGTGCCGCTCCAGTTCGCTGGCATGCAGGCCTGAATCCGGCAGGCGACCAAGGCGGATCGCCACGTCGAAACGTTCGGGAATCAGGTCGGCCGGTGCCGGCGACGTGGACAGATGCAGCTGCAGCGCCGGATGCCGCGCGCGGAATGCCTCCAGCGCCGGGATCAACCGCAGCTGCGCGTACTCCGGTGTGGTGGTCAGGCGCAGCGTGCCCTGCAGCTGGTGCTGGTCGCGGCGCGCGGCATCGATGGCTGCCTGTGCCGCGTCCAGCGCCTGCACGCAATGCTGCAGGAACTGTTCGCCGGCTTCGGTCAGGGCCAGGTGGCGGGTACTGCGCAGCAGCAGGGTCACGCCCAGTTCCTGCTCCAGCCGCTTCAGGTTGAAGCTGACCACTGCGCGGCTGAGGCCGAGGCGGTCGGCGGCCGCGGTAAGACTGCCGGCGTCGACAACGGCGCGAAAGATGTCGAAGCGGTCCAGGCTGACCATGGCGAATCATTGTCAAAACAGATTTGACAGTGTTGCAGCAGATGTCGTGTTTTTCCAGCAAGCGTCGAAAGGCATGCTGGCTGCTTCCCTGCTGGAGCGCCGCCGATGCCGTCCCCCCGCCTGCGCCATGAGGCGATCTTCCTGCTGGTGTTCGCCCTGGACCTGGTCAACATGTTCATCGCCACGGTGGCCTACCCAGCGCTGGCGGCCGAGCTGCATGCGGATGTTGGAACGCTGGCCTGGGTCGGCACGGCCTACATGCTGGGCCTGAGCGTGGTCATCCCGCTGGCGCCGTGGCTGGCCGCGCGCTGTGGCGAGCGACGCCTGCTGCTGGTGGCACTGCTGCTGTTCGCCTTGGCGGCGGCCTTGGCCGGTGCGGCGCCGGGCATCGGCTGGCTGCTGGGCTGGCGGCTGCTGCAGGGCCTGGCCGGTGGCCTGCTGATCCCGGTCGCCCAGGCCTCGGCCTATCGGCAGTGCACCCCTGACCAGCGCGGTGCGCTGACCCGCCGGATCCTGCTGGTGGCGCTGCTGGTGCCGGCACTGGCACCGGCGCTGGGTGGGCTGCTGGTGCAGTGGCTGTCCTGGCGCGGCGTGCTGTGGGCCAGCCTGCCGCTGGCGCTGGCGGCGATGGGCCTGGTGCTGGCGTGGATGCCGGCCGACGGTGAACGCACGGCACCCCGGCTGCAGGGCTATGCGCTGGCCACGGCGATGAGCGCGCTGGGCGTGCTGCTGCTGGCGCTGACCTGGCTGGGCGAACCCGGCCACCGGAGTGCCGGTGCGGTGCTGTTGCTGCTGGCGCTGGTGCTGGCGACCGCCCACCTCCGGCACGCGCGCCGGCAGGCACAGCCGCTGCTGCGCTGGTCGCTGCTGTCCCATCGCGGGCTGCGGCTGGCGATGCTGGTCTACCTGGCCGTGCCGGGCGTGTTCATCGGCAGCCAGCTGGCCAGCACGCTGCAGCTGCACCAGGCCGGGTTCAGTGCTGCACGCATCGGTGCGCTGATGCTGCCTTGGGCGCTGGCGTCGGCCGTGGCGATCACCGGCAGCCGGCGGCTGCTGGCGCGTTTCGGGCCGGGCGCAGTACTGCGTGTCGGCATGCTGTTGCAGGCCAGTGGCCTGCTGCTGATGGCCCTGCTGGCGCAGCCTTCGTTCGCGCTGGCGGCGCTGCTGTTCGCGCTGATGGGGGCGGGCGGCAGCCTGTGCAGCAGCACCGCGCAGACGCTGGCCTTCACTGGCGTTGACGCGGATGCGCTGGGTGACGCCAGTGCGCTGTGGAACCTCAACCGCCAGCTCAGTTTTTGCCTCGGCACGGCAGCCATTGCGCTGGTGCTGGCGCTGGCCCTGCAATGGCTGCCAGCGCGTGCCACGGGCGCGGCGCTGGGCATGGCCGCTGTCCTGACCCTGCTGCCGATGCTGCTGTTGCGCCGCACGCAGTCACTGACCCTCATGCACTCGGAGAATGCCTGATGCAACACACCGCCGAAGATGAAATCCACGTACTGCATGACGCGCTGCAGGCTTGGTTCAGTGCCGAGGCTGGCGCCGATGCGTTGGACGAACTGATGGCGCACTTCTGCGCAGACTTCAGCATGGTCGGCATCGCCGGGCGGCGACTGGACCGGGATGCGGTGCAGGCGCTGTTCGTGGGCGGGCACGGTGCGCGCCCCGGTCTGGAGATCGCCATTGAGGACGTGCAGAGGATCGAAGCGCCCGCACCCCTGGCGGTGCTGCGGTATCGCGAAGGGCATGCGGTGGCTGGCGGAGCGCTGGCCTGGCGGGAATCGTTGGCGGTGCTGCGGCAGGACGCGGGGAGCTGGCGCTGGTTGGCGCTGCACGAGGTCCCCGCGGGCTGATGGATCCGCCGGGCACGGCCCGGCGCTACCGAAGGTCGCGGGAACGGGCAGCGCCGGGCCATGCCCGGCGAGCGCAGCGGCCGCCGGTCGCACATGTGCCATCAGTCGTGCCCCGGACACCACAGAACGCAAAGCCGGCGCACACTTCGGCGCGGTGGGCAGGAGTACGCTGGAACCTTTCCTGCCGAGGGGTCATGCATGCATGTGCGTGCCGTTGCTGTAGCCATCGCCCTGTGCCTGTCCAGCAGCGTGCTGGCCGCCGATACCCCGCCAATGACTCCGGACATCAGTGGCAAGCCGTTCGTTGCACCGGATATCGGCCGCGACTACGACAAGCGCGTGGTGATGGTGCCGATGCGCGACGGCACCCGCCTGTACACCGTGATCGTGGTGCCCAAGGGCGCCCACAACGCGCCGATCCTGCTGACCCGCACCCCCTACGATGCTGCCGGCCGCGCCAACCGCAGCGATTCGCCGCGCATGCGCGACCTGCTGCCGCAGGGCGACGAGGTGTTCGTCGACGGCGGCTACATCCGCGTGTTCCAGGACATCCGCGGCAAGTACGGTTCCGAAGGCGATTACGTGATGACCCGGCCGCTGCGCGGCCCGTTGAACAACACCAAGGTCGACCACGCCACAGATGCCTGGGACACCATCGACTGGCTGGTCAAGCACGTGCCGGAAAGCAACGGCAAGGTCGGCATGCTCGGCTCGTCCTACGAAGGCTTCACCGTGGTGATGGCGCTGACCAACCCGCACCCCGCGCTGAAGGTGGCCGCGCCACAGAGCCCGATGGTCGATGGCTGGATGGGCGATGACTGGCTGAACTACGGTGCCTTCCGCCAGGTCAACTTCAACTACTTCGCCATGCAGACCGAAAAGCGCGGCAAGGGCACGCCGCTGCCCAGCCTGGGCTACGACGACTACAGCACCTTCCTGCGCATCGGCTCGGCCGGCGACTACGCGCGTTTCACCGGCGTGGACCAGCTGACCTGGTGGAAGAAGCTGGTGCAGCACCCGGCCTACGATGCGTTCTGGCAGGGCCAGGCGCTGGATGCGGTGATGGCCAACACCCCCTTGAAGGTGCCCACGATGTGGCTGCAGGGCCTGTGGGACCAGGAAGACATGTGGGGCGCCAACCATGCCTACCAAGCCATGGAAGGGCGCGATACCGGCAACACCCACAACTACCTGGTGATGGGCCCGTGGCGGCACAGCCAGGTGAACTACAGCGGCAGCGAACTGGGCGCCCTGAAATTCGACGGCGATACCGCCCTGCAGTTCCGCCGCGATGTGCTCAAGCCGTTCTTCGACCAGTACCTGGTGGACGGCGCGGCGAAGGCGGACACGCCGCCGGTGCTGGTCTACAACACCGGTGAAAACCACTGGGACCGCCTGCAGGGCTGGCCGCGCAGCTGCGAAAATGACTGCACGGCGGCCAGCAAGCCGTTGTACCTGCGTGCCGGCGGCAAGCTGGCCTTCCAGGCGCCGGCGGCAGGCGAGGGTGATTATGAGGAGTATGTGTCCGACCCGTCCAAGCCGGTGCCGTTCGTGCCGCGCCCGGTGCGCTTCGCCGACCGTGACATGTGGACCACCTGGCTGGTGAAGGACCAGCGCTTCGTGGATGGTCGGCCCGATGTGCTGACCTTCATCACCGAACCCTTGAGTGAGCCGCTGCGCATTGGCGGTGCGCCGGTGGTGCACCTGCAGGCGTCCACCAGTGGCACCGACAGCGACTGGGTGGTGAAGCTGATCGATGTGTATCCGGATCAGGAAGCATCGACGCCGGAGATGGGTGGCTACGAACTTCCGGTGTCGCTGGCGATCTTCCGCGGCCGCTACCGCGAAAGCTTCAGCGAGGCCAAGCCGCTGGCCGCCAACCAGGTGCTGCCGTACCGCTTCGACCTGCCCAATGCCAACCACACCTTCCAGAAGGGGCACCGGGTGATGGTGCAGGTGCAGTCCAGCCTGTTCCCGCTGTATGACCGCAACCCGCAGACCTACGTGCCGAACATCTACCTGGCCAAGCCGGGCGATTACCAGAAGGCCACGCAGCGGGTCTGGCACAGCGCCGCGCAGGCCAGTTACATCGATCTGCCGGTGTATTGAGGAGGGGGCGGGGTGACGCCGGGGGGGGGGGCCCCCGCGCCCCGCGATGGGACGGGGGGGGAGGCGCG
>NZ_JACVUD010000042.1:0-33490 GCF_016624905.1 Stenotrophomonas sp. S49
TGGCGCCTACGAGCCCCCATGGACGGGTTTACGGCGTGTCCCGCCACCCCACACCGCCCCGCCCAAGCCAAGACATCCCAGAGCCGCAGTGCTCTGGCTCTGGCTTTGCGCTCTGCGCTCTGGCGTGTAGAAAGCGCCGCCGGCCGCAGGCCGGCCCAACTCACACCACCCCCGCTGCGCTGCGGCACGCCTGCTGTCGACCGATCTGGGATAATGCGCGTTCTTGTTTCCTCTGCTGCCGGACCCGGTCATGACCCAGAAGACGCTGCTCAACGATACCCACCGCGCCCTCGGCGCCAAGATGGTCGATTTCGGGGGTTGGGACATGCCCATCCACTACGGCTCGCAGCTGGACGAACACCACCTGGTGCGCCGCCAAGCCGGCGTGTTCGACGTCAGCCACATGACCGTGGTCGACCTGCGCGGCGAGCAGGTCAAGCCGTTCCTGCGCCGCCTGCTGGCCAACTCCATCGACAAGCTGAAGGTGCCGGGCAAGGCCCTGTACTCGTGCATGCTCAATGCCCGCGGCGGCGTCATCGACGACCTGATCGTCTACTACCTGGCCGACGACTTCTTCCGCATGGTGGTCAACGCCTCCACCCGCGAAAAGGATCTGGCCTGGCTGCGCGAACAGGCCGCACCGTTCGGCGTGAGCGTGGAGCAGCGCCCGGACCTGGCCATCCTGGCCGTGCAGGGCCCGCAGGCCCGCGACAGCGTCGCTGGCCTGGTCGGCGGCGCCGACCGCGAGGCGTTGGCCAAGCTCACCCGTTTCGCGGCCCTGCAGGTCAAGGCCGACGACGGCGTTGACCTGTTCGTTGCCCGCACCGGCTACACCGGCGAGGACGGCTTCGAGATCCTGCTGCCGCAGGACGCGGTGGTCGCGTTCTGGAACCGCCTGATCGACGCCGGCGTGAAGCCGGCTGGCCTGGGCGCGCGTGACACGCTGCGTCTGGAAGCCGGCATGAACCTCTACGGCCAGGACATGGACGAGGAGATCAGCCCGTACGAAGCCGCGCTGGCCTGGACCGTGTCGCTGGACGAAGGCCGCGACTTCATCGGCCGCGATGTGCTGGAGGCGCAGAAGGCCGCCGGCACCGCGCGCCAGATGATCGGCCTGGTGATGGACGAGAAGGGCGTGCTGCGGCACGGCCAGGCGGTGACCACCGCCAGCGGCCAGGGCGAGATCCTGTCCGGCACCTTCTCGCCCAGCCTGGCCAAGGGCATCGCGTTTGCCCGCGTGCCGGCAGGCGAACTGGGCCAGGTGACCGTGGACATCCGCGGCCGCCAGGTACCGGTGCGCGTGGTCAAGTTCCCGTTCGTGCGCGAAGGCCAGGCCCAACCGGGCGTGCTTGCCGACGCGTGATGCGAACGTGCCGGTCGTCACTGACAGCAGTGGCGGCCGGTTGGTTACACTAGCCCCGTTCTTTCCACACCCCTGTATTCCTGGAGCAGTTCCATGAGCGAGATCCCCGGCGACCTCAAGTTCCTCAAGTCCCACGAGTGGGCCCGCGTCGAAGGCAATGGCCGCGTTACCGTTGGTATTTCCGACCACGCCCAGGGCCTGCTGGGTGACCTGGTCTATGTCGAACTGCCCGACGTCGGCGCCGACGCCAAGGCCGGCGAGCAGATCGCCGTGGTCGAATCGGTGAAGGCGGCTTCGGACGTCTACAGCCCGATCAGCGGCAAGGTGGTCGAGGTCAACGCGGCGCTGGCCGACAAGCCGGAAACCATCAACGAAGATGCCTACGGCGAAGGCTGGATGTTCGTGGTCGAGCTGTCCAATGCCGAAGAGCTCAACGAGCTGCTGGATCCGGACGCCTACGCCGAAGCACTGGAAGACGAGGACCACTGAGTCCTGGTTTCCGGCGAACACCAGCGGCCACCTTCGGGTGGCCGTTTTCGTTTCTGCACCCGTGTCGGCCAGGACCGAAGCTGCGTGTGCCGGGTGCGCGTGGCGGTCGTCGTTGCACGCGATCGATGCGTTCGGGCTTGCGCAGTTTTGCGCAAATCCGTGTTTCGGCACCCGCGGAACTGCACCCGGATGTGAAAAGTTTTTACCCCCGTTGTGGGTCCGTTTCGAGAGCGGCTGCCACCGTCGTGCGGTAGCGACGACGACCGCACGTGCAACCTGCGCCAGCCACTGCCTATCAACGCAGAGTGCTTATTTCAAGTGTTTTTTATTCAACGTGTGGCTTGCCGAGTACGCCGTCGCGCTGCGCTGCGCCGCTCCAGCAGGCACGCGACGGGCGCTGCCGGGCCCGCAGCGGGCGCGTCGCCAGGGCGCCGCGATGTGAAAATTTTTCGCGGGGGTTGTTGACAGTAAAAAAAACCGTGATTAGGTTTCGCCTCAGCAGACCTTGCCTGCCCAACCGAGTGCGCCGAATCAATCGTCCGATGCGAAGCAATCCCTCCAAGACCACCGCGATCCTCAAGACGGTGGACAGGGCCCCGCTTCCCCCGGAGAAACGCACGGCACCTTTCTTTCCGATGTCCGTCCCGCCGACCGGGGCCGACATTGCCGCATCCGTAACGGCGCGCCTGACGCGCCGGCGGTCCCCGCACGCAGCATCGGCGGGTTTGATCCACCTGGGCGTTTCAACTCCCTATCACTGACGAGGAGCCATCCCATGGCAACCAAGAAAGCTGCGAAAAAGAAGCCCGCCGCCAAGAAAGCGGTGAAGAAGGTCGCGAAGAAGGCCGCTGCCAAGAAGGCAGTGAAGAAGGTCGCGAAGAAGGCAACGGCAAAGAAGGCGGTGAAGAAGGTCGCCAAGAAGACCACTGCGAAGAAGGCTGCGAAGAAGGTAGCCAAGAAGCCGGCGAAGAAGACCGCGAAGAAGGCCGTCAAGAAGGTCGCCAAGAAGGCAGTGAAGAAGACTGCCAAGAAGGCTGCCAAGAAGACCACCGCCCGTAAGCCGGCCAAGAAGGTCGCCAAGAAGGCAGTGAAGAAGGCCGTCAAGAAGACTGCCAAGAAGGCCGTAAAGAAGACCGCGAAGAAGGCCACCAAGAAGGCTGCCCCGAAGAAGGCAGCGAAGAAGGTTGCCAAGCGCAAGCCGGCCGCTCGCAAGAAGAAGGCCGCTCCGGTTGCTCTGCCGGCCACCCCGGCACCGCTGATCTAAGTTTCATCCCGATCGCCGTACCCTGAAACCCCTTCCCTGTTGCCCAGCAGGGAAGGGGTTTTTTTATGCCCGCGCACACTGCCTCGCCCTTGTAGAGTCGAGCTTGCTCGACTGCGCCCCCGCCCATGTAGAGTCGAGCCATGCTCGACTGCTTCGGCAAGGCGGTAGAGCAAGCTCGACTCTACGGGTTAGGGACTGGCGGGAATCGCTCCACCAGGAACTCGACAAAACTACGCAGACGGGTGGAGGGGTAGCGGTCGCGAGCGTAGACCACGTGCATCGGCCGCCCTGCCTGCCCGTGCTGCGGGAACAGCTGCACAAGTCGTCCGGCTGCAACATCCGCAGCCAGCAGCAGAGTCGACTGCAGGACGATGCCCAGGCCATGCAGTGCTGCCGTGCGCAGCGCTTCGCCATTGTTGATCTGCAGCCGTGCAGCAGTGCCCCGTTCGAGTCTGCCAGCATTGTCCTGCACCCACTGGGACAGCGCGCTGGGTTCGAACGACAGGCATTGGTGGTCTGCCAGTTCGGGGAGGGTACGCGGCGTGCCATGCTGGGCGAGATAGGTCGGCGCCGCACACATCATCAACCGATACGGCGTCAGCGGCCGTGCCACCAGCGCGTCGCTGTCGGCCAGGCTGCCGATGCGCAGCGCGGCTTCGAAACCTTCTTCGGCCAGATCGACCACGCGATCGTTCAGGGTCACCTCCACCTGTACCTGCGGATGGCGCTGCATGTAATCGGCGAGCGCGGGTACCAGCGCGTGCGTTCCAAAGATCACCGGCGCACTGACGCGCAGCATCCCGGCCGGCGCCAACTGTTGGTGCGCGGCTTGCGCGTCGGTCTCTTCAACCAGCCGCAGGATGTCTCTGCAACGGGCGTAGTAGTCCTGGCCAAACGGGGTCATATGCTGGCGGCGGGTGGTGCGGCTGAGCAGCTGCATGCCCAGCCGCGCTTCCAGTGCGCGCAGGTGCTTGCCGGCCATGGTGGCCGAGATGTCCATGGCTGCTGCGGCAGCGCTGAGGCTGCCCTTGTCCACGATCAGCACATACACCTGCATGCTCTCCAGCAGATTCATCTGACACTCCCGGTTCTGAATGCTGAAACCTGCGCGAAGTTTATCAATCGGGGGTAATCAATGAGCATTGGGCGCACGTGCCGGATGGTCCGGCCCAATAGACGGGAGAACGTCGTGGATCTGAACCTGGAAGGACGTACCGCGCTGGTCACCGGCGCAGGCAGCGGCATTGGCGCCGCCGTCGCGCGACAGCTGGCGGCGCTCGGTGTGCACATCGCGATCACCGCAAGACGGCTGGAGCCGCTGCAGGCGCTGGCAACGCAGATCGTCGCCGACGGTGCACCAGCGCCGCTGATCCTGCCGGGCGATCTCACCGACGCGGGGCAGGTCGCAGGCATCGCTGCAGGGGCACAGGCCGCTCTACGCCGCGTGGACATTCTGGTCAACGCCGCAGGTGGGGCGCGTCCGACCTCGCTGGATGCCGATGATGAGGTCTGGGAGGAAGCGATGGCACTCAATTTCTCTGCGTCGCGGCGGCTGACCCAGCGGCTGTTGCCCGGCATGCAGGCTCAGGGGTGGGGACGGGTGATCAACTTCAGTGGCTCGATGGAGCCGCGTACAGTGAACGCGGCGACTGCGGCAAAAGCTGCCCTGCACCTGTGGGGAAAAGGGCTGTCATCGGAGGTGGCCGCGCAGGGCATCACGGTCAACACCATCGCGCCGGGGCGCATCAACAGCGCACAGGTTCTGGGCCGGCTGCATCCCAATCAGGAGAGCCGGCGCGCGTTCATCGATCGCTACATTCCCATCGGCCGTTTCGGCGAACCGGAAGACGTGGCGCCGCTGGTAGCATTCCTGGCGTCGCCGCTGGCGGATTACATCACCGGCGCGGTGATTCCGGTGGACGGCGGCATGCATCACTTCGCGCACTGACCCCGCTCTTGTAGCGTCGGGCCATGCTCGACTGCGCCACCGCCGTTGTAGAGTCGAGCTTGCTCGACTGCTTGGCTGGTCAGTCGAGCAAGCTCGACTCTACGAAGCCAGGGCAGTCGAGCAAGCTCGACTCTACGAAGCCAGGGCAGTCGAGCATGGCTCGACTCTACAAGAGCGGGCAGTCGAGCAAGCTCGACGCTACCCAAACAAAAAGGGCGACCCGCAGGCCGCCCTTTCCAGGTTTACCGGCGTGTACCGGCTCAGCGCGGCGAGGCCACCGCGCGGTTGCTCGAAGCACCCTTGCCCTTGCGCTTGTCCTGCGCGGGAGCAGCACCGTCGGCCATCAGGCTGTCGCTGCCGAAGTCGGTATCCACGTCAAGCCAGCGCTGTGCAGGCAGGCCCAGGGCCGAATCGAGCACAGTCGGCAGCAGGCCGCTGGGCAGGCTGCTTTCGCCGTTCCACATGATCGCAATGCCGAGGTCGCGTTCGGGCACCAGCGCCACCAGGCCGCGGTAGCCCTGCACGGCGCCAGCATGGAACACCACGTCGTGGCCGGCGTAATCGAACGTGCGCCAGCCCAGCGCGTAGCCGGCCGAATGCAGGCGCTCGCGGCGCCAGCCCGAACGCATCTCGCCCGGGGTGTTGATCAGGCTCGAATGCAGGGTGGCCAGCAGCGGCGCCGGCAGTACGTCGGGGCGGTGGCCGGTGTGGGCCAGCAGCCACTGCGCCATGTCGCTGGCGCTGGCGTTCACGCCTGCCGCCGGCGCGACGCGGTAGTAGGTCGGCTTAGGCGTCAGCGACACCCAGCCGTTGCGGCTGCGCACGTGCGGGCGCGCCCAGCGCGAGCTGGCCTGGATGCCAGCCAGGCCCATGCTGGCATCGTTCATGCCCAGCGGCTTGAAGATGCGCCGTTCCACGGACTGTTCATAGAAGCTGCCAGAGGCGGCATAGACCACATCACCGATCAGGCTGAAGGCCACGTTCTGGTAGGCGTAGCAGTCACCCGGCAGGCACTTCAGGCTGGTGTTGGCCAGCTTCTGGGTCAGCGTGTAGTACTCGGCGTTGCCTTCGATGTCGCGGTCGTAGGCGTTGTAGGGCAGGCCCACGCGATGGCTCAGCACGTCGGCCACGGTCAGGCGGTCGGTGGCTTCGGTCGAGTTGAGCCGGAAGCCGGGCACGTAGTCGGTCACCTTGCTGTCCCAGCGCAGCGTGCCATCGTTCACCAGCAGGCCGGCCATGGTGCCGGCGAAGGCCTTGGACAGTGATGCCAGGCGGAACACGGTGTGGGCATCGACCGGCAGCGGGTTGTTGACATCGGTCACGCCATAACCGCGCGCGCTGATGACCCGGCCGCCCTGCACGATGGCCACGGCCATGCCCGGCACGCGCTCGCCATAGGTCAGCTGCTGCGCCATCGATTCGATGTTGGCCACGTTGAACCCGGCTGCCGGCAACTGCACCTGCGGCACCAGCCCGGTGCGGTAGGCGGCCGGCTGGGTGTGGGCCACGCTGTGGGATTCGATGTTGGCCGGCAGCGGCGGCAGCGGCGGCGGCGTCTGCGCGGTGGTGGACAAGGCAACGGGCATGAGCATGCCCAGCAAACCAGTGGTCGCCGATCGGATCGGACGACGCAGGCTGTTCTTTTTCATCGAGGAGACCCGTGCGCGACTGCTGGAGTCGATTCTAGCGCCGCTTTTCGCCTATGCACAAACAAAGCGAAGATGAATGCGCATCTCGTTGAAAAAGTTGGATTTTGACGCTTGTTCCGCGCGCTGCGACGGGTCCCGGCAGGGCGGCTGCAACGCTCGGTTCTGCCGGCCCTGCAGCACCCGGCTGGTGATGTTGCAGTGCATTGGCTAACGTACGCGCTTCATCGCCCCCGGAGCCTGCCATGCTGCTGTCCAACCGCTGTACGCAGGCGAGGGGAACCGCGTGAGCGCGGCAGGCAACAGCGGTGCCTTGCGTGGGCTGTTCGCGGCCCTGCGCGAATCGCCGGCGCTGTGGTGGTCGTTCCTGTACTTCTTCTGCCTGCTCAGTGGCTATTACGTGCTGCGCCCGGTGCGCGAGGCGATGGCCGCCTCGGCCGATCTGGAAACGGTGTTCCCACCGCTGCTGATCAGCTGGTTCGCCAGCCACGGCATCGCCCTGAAGGATTTCGTCCTGCAGTTCCTGTTCACCTGCGTGTTCCTGATCATGCTGGTGCTGCAGCCGGTCTATGGCTGGCTGGTCAGTCGTTTTCCACGCCGGGTCTTCCTGCCGGTGGTGTATGGCTTCTTCATCGTCACCCTGCTGGGTTTCTACGCGCTGTTCGACAGCGGCGTGCCAGGGCGGGGCATGGCCTTCTTCCTGTGGGTGATGGTGTTCAACCTGTTCGCGGTGGCGGTGTTCTGGAGCTTCATGGCCGATGTGTTCACCAACGCCCAGGCGCGCGCCTGGTACGGCTACATCGGCGCGGCCGGCACCGTGGGCGCGTTCCTGGGGCCGATCATCACCAGTGCGCTGGCCCAGCGGGTAGGCATCGCCAATCTGATGCTGGTGTCGGCCGGGTTCCTGGTCGTGTGCCTGTTCTGCATCTGGCGGCTGCGCCACTGGGCGGTGCTGCGCGAGCGCGAACAGCAGCTGGTGTCGAGTGAACAGCCGATGGGCGGCAGCGTGCTGGATGGCCTGAAGCTGATCGTGCGCGAACCGCTGCTGCGCTGGCTGGCGGTGCTGGTGGTGTTCGGCGTGGGCGTGGGCACCCTGCTGTACAACCAGCAGGCCAGCATCGTGCGCGCCGCCTTTACCGATCCGGCGGCCAGCACGGCGTTCTTCTCGCGCATCGACCTGGCCGTCAACGCGCTGACCCTGCTGCTGCAGCTCAGCCTGACCCGCTGGCTGCTGTCACGCCACGGCATTGCGCCGGCGCTGCTGATTCCCGCATTCGCCATCCTGATCGGGTTCTCGGTGCTGGCGGCCTCGCCACTGCCGATGATGGTGGCGGTGGTGCAGGTGATGACCCGCGCCAGCGAGTTCTCGCTGTTCAAGCCCGCGCGCGAGACGATCTACACCCGCGTGGACCGCCAGTGGCGCTACAAGGCAGGCGCGGCCATCGACACCGTGGTGTACCGCGGCGCCGACCTCAGCTTCACCTGGGTGCACAAGGCGCTGTCGCTGTTCGGTTCGCACGTGGTATTCGTGGGCGGCATCCTGGCAGCGGCCTGCATGACCGCCGCCGCGTTCGGCGTGCTGCGCGAAGAGAAGAAGCTGCCGCGCGACCGCTGAGCCGCGCGGGTCGGATCCCTCTCCTACGGAGAGGGCTCTGACCCCATCACCCCATCCATCCATCCAAGGAACCGCCCATGTACTGGATCGCACTCGCCCTGACCCTGCTGGTCGCCCTGCTGCACGTTTATTTCCTGGTCCTGGAAATGTTCCTGTGGACCCGTCCGCTGGGCCTGAAGACGTTCCGCAACACGCCGGAGAAGGCCGAGATCACCCGCGTGCTGGCGGCCAACCAGGGGCTGTACAACGGCTTCCTCGCTGCGGGGCTGTTCTGGGGCCTGTTCGACCACCTGCCGATGCTGGTGAACTTCTCGCTGGGCTGCGTGATCGTGGCCGGCTGCTACGGCGCCTGGAGCGTGAACAAGCGGATCTTCTTCATCCAGGCGCTGCCGGCGGTGCTGGCTGCCGTGGCATGGTGGTTCGTGCCGGCGTGATCGCGTGATGGCGGTGCGTGTATCCACCCATGGGGTGGATCTACTGCGGTAGTGCCACGCCATGCGTGGCTCCGCAGCTTCCACAAAAAACGGCGGGCCGAAGCCCGCCGTTTTCATGTCCGCGTCATCCAGGCGATCACGCTGCCTGCGAATGCGGGTCCTTGTGCTGGCGGTCGTAGTAGCTGGCTGCACGCAGTTCGTGGGTGTCGAAGTCGTCCACAGTGATGGTGTCCAGGGTCAGCGTGCGCAGTTCTTCCAGCAGGCTGCGCTCGTCCTGGGTGATCACGCCTTCGGCCACGGCCTCGTCCAGCTGCGCCTTGAAGTCCAGCGCCTCGATGCCCTTGCTCTTCAGTGCCTTCAGGAACTTGCGCTCCACCGGCTCGGCCATGATCGCCTTGCTCAGGTAGCTGTTGATGCGGCCGCCCGGGTTGTTCTCGCACGGGGTCAGGAACACGCCGCTGGCCAGGCGGTCGCGTGCTTCGTTGGGGGCCATCAGCAGGGCGGCCACGCGGCGGCTCAGGCGATCGCCCGGGGCTTCGGCACGACGGCCCAACGGGAAGATCAGCGCCCACATCAGCCAGCCGATCGGACGGATCGGGAAGTTGCGCAGGGCCGCCGACAGCGACTCTTCGATCTTGTGCACGCTGTCATGGAAGGCCCAGGCCAGCAGCGGCTGGTCGGCCTGCGGTGCGCCTTCGTCGTGGTAACGCTTGAGCATGGCGCTGGTCATGTACACATGGCTCAGCACGTCGCCCAGGCGGCCGGACAGCGATTCCTTGAACTTCAGCTTGCCGCCGAGGGTCATCATCGAGATGTCGGCCATCAGCGCCAGGTTGGCCGAGTAACGGTCCAGCTTGCGGAAGTAGCGGCGGGTGTAGGCGTCGCCCGGGGCGGCACCGAAGCGCGCGCCGGTCAGGCCGAACCAGAACGAGCGCACCGCATTGGAAATGCCGTAGCGGATGTGGCCGAACAGGCTGCGGTCGAAGTCCTGCAGACCGGCGCGGGTGTCCGGATCCTGCGCGGCCTTCATTTCCTTCAGCACCCACGGGTGGCAGAGGATCGCACCCTGGCCGAAGATCAGCAGGCTGCGGGTCATGATGTTGGCGCCTTCCACGGTGATCGCGATCGGCGCGGCCTGCCAGCTGCGGCCGGCGAAGTTGCGCGGCCCCAGGATGATGCCCTTGCCACCGATCACGTCCATCATGTCCGAGATCACTTCGCGGCTCATGTTGGTGCAGTGGTACTTGGCGATGGCCGACGGCACCGACGGCACGTCGCCGCGGTCCACCGCCGCTGCAGTAGCCTGCGACAGCGCACTGATCTTGTAGGCCTTGCCGCCGATACGGGCCAGCGCTTCTTCCACGCCTTCGAAGCGGCCGACCGACAGGCCGAACTGCTTGCGGATGCGGGCGTACGCGCCGGTGACGGCCGCGCCTGCCTTGGCGCCGCCGCTGGCGGTGGAGGGCAGGGTGATCGAGCGGCCCACGGCCAGGCACTCGTTGAGCATGTTCCAGCCCTTGCCGGCCATGGCCGCACCACCAATCAACTGGGTGAGCGGAATGAACACGTCCTTGCCCTTGATCGGACCGTTCTGGAAGGTCGAGTTCAGCGGGAAG
This sequence comes from Stenotrophomonas sp. S49, assembly GCF_016624905.1. NCBI lineage: Bacteria > Pseudomonadati > Pseudomonadota > Gammaproteobacteria > Lysobacterales > Lysobacteraceae > Stenotrophomonas > Stenotrophomonas sp. S49. The sequence continues at coordinate 10,376 of NZ_JACVUD010000042.1, forward strand.
TGGCGACGGCCGATCTCAACGCCGGCGGTGTCGCGCGGCAGCAGGCCCAGGGTGATGCCGATATCGCGGGTATCGCCGATCAGGCCGTCCGGGTCGTACATGCGGAAGGCCAGGCCGATCAGCGAAGCGACCGGGGCCAGGGTGATGTAGCGCTTGTCGAAGGTCAGCTTGACGCCCAGCACCTGCTCGCCGTTCCACTCGCCCTTGCAGACGATGCCGTAGTCGGGAATCGAGGTGGCATCGGAGCCGGCGAACGGACCGGTCAGGCCGAAGCAGGGCACTTCGCGGCCATCGGCCAGGCGCGGCAGGTACTGGTCCTTCTGTTCCTGGGTGCCGTAATGCACCAGCAGTTCACCCGGGCCCAGCGAGTTCGGCACGCCCACGGTGGAACTGACCACCGAAGACACCGAGGCCAGCTTCTGGATCACCTTGTGGTGGGCCAGCGCGGAGAAGCCCAGGCCGCCGTATTCCTTCGGAATGATCATGCCGAAGAACTTGTTCTTCTTGATGAAGGCCCACAGTTCCGGCGGCAGGTCGGCGTGGACGTGGGTGATTTCCCAGTCGTTGACCATGGTGCACAGCTCTTCCACCGGGCCATCCAGGAAAGCCTGTTCTTCGGCGGTCAGCTGCGGCTTGGGGTAGTTCAGCAGGATGTTCCAGTCCGGATCGCCGGTGAACAGCTCACCCTCGAAACCGACCGAACCGGTTTCCAGCGCGATGCGCTCGGTCTGCGACAGCGGCGGCAGCACCTTGCGGAACACCTTCATCATCGGGCCGGTCAGCAGCGGCTTGCGGATGAACGGCAGCAGCAGCGGCACGGCAATCACAGCCAGCACGGCGGCGGCCACGATCGTGGCGGTCTGGTTCACGTAGGGCACGAACCAGCAGACGGCCAGCAGGGCCACGCTGATCAGCGTCCAGGTAACCAGCCGCATGCGGTGGTAGGCGACGAACGCGCCTGCCAGCAGCAGGGCGAGGAAGGGAAGAACGATGCTCATGAGCGTGCTCCGGTGACGTGCTCGTTTGTGGCGGACGAAGCCGCAGCATCCGCTGCGGGCAACACGTCCAGATAGTCCAACACAGTAGCGGTAAAGGCGTCGTTGTCATCACCGGCGACCATGTGCGTGGCCTGCGGCAACTGTACGTGGCGCGCGTGCGGCGCCAATGCCAGGAATTCGGCCACGGTCTGCGGCGTGACCAGGTCGCTGCGGCCGCCACTGACCAGCAGCAGCGGGCACTTCACCTGGCGCGCGGCCTCGGCCAGGGCGCCCTGGTGCTGTTCGCTGTCGCGGGCCAGCTCGGCCACCAGGCGCGGGTCCCAGTGCCAGCGCCAGCGGCCGTGGCCGTCCTCGCGCAGCAGCGCCTGCAGGGATGCTTCGGATTTGCGCGGGCGGTGCGGCAGGTAGGCGGAAATCACATCGGCAGCGTGCGCCAGCGAAGTGAAGCCCTCGGGGTGGGCGGTCATGAAGGCCAGGATGCGTTCCACGCCAGCGGTGTCCCAGCGCGGGGTAATGTCCACCAGCACCATGGCCGAAAACAGGCCCGGCCAGCGCGCTTCGGCCAGCAGGCCGAACAGGCCGCCCATGGAGGCGGCCACCAGCACCGGCGGTCGCGGTTGTTCACCGGCCAGCACGATCAGGTCATCGGCAAACTGCTCGCCGTGGTAGGGCAGGTCGGCCGCATTCCAGTCCGAATCGCCATGGCCGCGCGCATCGTAGGCCAGGGTCTGCAGGCCGGCGGCCGACAGGGCGCCGGCGGCGGCATTCCAGGCGTGCCGGGTCTGGCCGAAGCCATGCGCGAACAGCACGCGGCCGCGGCGCCCGGCCTGGTTGGCCGTGGCGGCCAGGCGCGCGCCGTGAGCCGCTTCCAGGCGCAGATCAGTGAACACAGCGTCAGCAGCAGGGGTAACCATACTTGATAGTATGGATGGGCCGTCAAGGAAGTCAATACTGCCCGGTATGGTGCGCTGCAGAAGCCGCGCCGCAAGGGTCATGACGGTTTCCAGCGCAACGGCATACTGCAACGAACCCCGGCGTATGGTTAAATCAGCCCATGAATCAACCTGACACTTCCGCCGGCGAACCGCGCGCCGGCCGCAACAGCCGCCTGAGTGCCGAAGACTGGGCCCAGGCCGCCCTCGACCTGATTGCTGAACAAGGGGTAGGTGCCGTCGCGGTGGAGCCGCTGGCCCGCCGCCTGGGTGTCACCAAGGGCAGTTTCTACTGGCACTTCCCCTCGCGCGATGCGCTGCTGCAGGCCGCGCTGGAACGCTGGGAACTGTTCGAGCAGGAGCAGGTGTTCGGCAGCCTGGAAGACGTGCCCGATCCGCGTGCGCGCCTGCGCCAGCTGTTCCAGATGGTGGCCCATGAAGTGCAGCCGCACATCATCTACAGCGAGCTGCTGAAGGCGCTGGACCATCCGATGGTGCGACCGGTGATCGATCGCGTATCGCAGCGTCGCCTGGACTACCTGATCGCCTCGTTCCGCCAGGCAGGACTGAGTTCCACCGATGCCCGCCACCGTGCGCGGCTGGCGTATGCGGCCTATGTCGGTTTCCTGCAGTTGTCGTTGCAGCTGCAGCAGCCCAAGCAGGCACGCGAAGATTTCGAAGCCTATGTCGAACACCTGATCGAGACGTTGATTCCGAACGGTTGATCCCGGAACGGACGACAGGTGCTGGCCAAGGGCCGTGGCATTGCCACGGCCTTTTTCGTTGCGCGCTGTGCGGAACAGAAACAGAAACAGAAACAGAAACAGAAACAGAAACAGAAACAGAAACGGGGCCCCGAAGGGCCCCGTCCTGGTGTTTTACGCTACGAACAGGCCTCGATCAGAAGCGCTGGGTGTACTGCATGAACAGGTAGCGATCGTAATCCAGCATCGGGTCGATCGACGACGAGCTGTTGTTGGTCAGCGAGTAGGTGATCGGCGGCTGCTTGTTCCAGATGTTGCGGGCACCAACGGTGACCGAACCATTCCAGGGGGCAGCCCAGGTCACCGAAACGTCCTGGTAGCTGATCGAGCCCTTCTTGTTGGCGCCCACGCCACCGCCCCAACCGTTGTTCGGGGTCAGGTAGTTCGGCTCGTTGCACGAATCGTCGTCGTAGCAGAAGTCGCGGTAGCCACCGTAGTAGCGCAGGTTCCAGCTGGCCGACAGGTCGCCCTTGGCCCAGTTGACGCCGAGGGTGGCGCGCACGCGCGGCGAGTTCCAGTAACCGGCGTAGTCATCCCACGGTGCGCCATCTTCGGACTGCTGGCGCAGCGAGACCAGGTAGTTGCTGTCCAGGCGGAGCGAGAACTGACCCGCTGCGAACTCCGGCAGGCGGTAGTTGACAACGAAGTTGTAGCCTTCGGTTTCCAGGGCGCCCAGGTTCGCGTTGCCGCGGCTCAGGGTCACGATCTGGCCGGTAGCGGCATCACGGCTGTAGTTACAGAAGGAGGTCACCCCGTTGTAGCACTGGTTCAGCACGTAGGTCGCGCCGACGGCAGTGATCACGTTGGAGATGCTGATCTTGTACCAGTCAAGCGAGAAGTCCAGGCCCTGGATCCAACGCGGGCTGAAGACCAGGCCCACGGTGCGGGTCTTGCTGTATTCCGGCTCGAGGTCGGCATTGCCGACGCCAGCCTGGAACGGAGCGTTACCCTGGGTTTCGCGCGCGGTAACCGGCACGCCAGCATTGTCGGTCTGGCGGAAGGTCGGTGCCAGGCCTTCGCTGGCGCAGCGGGCAGCTGCAACCGGGTTGGACAGCTGGCCGAAGCGGGCATCGCACGGATCGGTCAGGTCATCGAAGGTCTGCGAGCCGCCACCGAAGGTGTCGTCCAGGGTCGGGGCACGGAAGCCCTTGCCGTAGGTCGCACGGACCAGCAGGTCTTCAACCGGCTTCCAGGTCAGGCTGAACTTGCTGTTGGTGGTGTCGCCGAAGCGGTCGTAATCGGAGTAACGGCTGGCGATGTCGAACGACAGTTCCTTCGCACCCGGCACATCCTTCAGCACCGGAATCATCAGCTCCAGGTACACTTCGTCGGTCTTGTACTTGCCGGAAGTGGCGCCTGCAGCCAGATCGGTGGTGTAGCCGGCGCTGGACAGCTGGTCCGGGTTGTCGTAACCGGATACTTCACGGTGTTCAACGCCTGCCGCGAAGGCGAACTCGCCCGCGTTGCCCGGCATGTCGAACAGACCACCGGTGATGTTGGCGAAGTACTGCTTGCTGACGCTCTGCTGGGTCGCCTGGCCAAGCGTGTTGATGTACTTCAGCGCGTCGGCGGTGGAGGCCGACGGGCCGCCCAGCACGTCGAACGGGGTGCACTGGCCGGCCGACAGGCTGGTGCCCAGCGGGATCGGGTTGGCAGCGGTGCCGCACTGGACCACGCCCTGCGAGTTCAGGAACGACGGGCCCAGGGCCTTTTCCAGTGCCAGAAGGTTGAGGTTGCCGGTGCTGATCTGGGTGACATCGAACTTGTTGTAGTTGATGCCAGCGTCCCAGTTCCAGCCGTGGGTGCCCACATCGAACGCGCCTTCCAGAGCGGCATCGAAGTGATAGCTCTTCACGTCGTTGCGCGAGATGCGCGGGATTTCGATCGTGCGGCGGAACCAGTTGGTGATGTCCTGGCCGACCGGGTTGTAGTAGCTCTGGCCGCTGATGTAGACCGGGTAGGTCGGCTGCGCGTTGGCGCTCATCGGGTAACCGGCGACCTGACGCTCGGAGTTGCGCTCGGAGTACATGACCGTGGACTTGAAGGTCACGTAGTCATTGATGTCGAAGCTGCCGGCAGTGAAGATCGACTTCGTCTCGGTCTCCTGCGCCAGCATCATCTGCTGGGTGGAGTTGAAGCGGTCGTTCACCGAGATGGCGTTGTGGTAGTTGGCGAGATCGCGCGAATCAGCGCCCACGCCCTGGCCGTCATACGAGCCGGTGTGGTTCAGGATGTAGGTATTGCCACCGAAGGTGAAGCGGCCCCACGGACCGGTGGCGCTGAGCGCATCCAGCGGATGTTCCGGGCCGTACGTGGTGCGGGTCAGCGCACGATCCTTCGAGAAGACCGGGTCTTCCTTGGTGTAGCTCGCGCCGAACAGGATCGAAGCGCGGTCATTGGTGGCGCCCAGGGTGAAGGAGTAGGCTTCCTTCTGGCCATCGCCACGGCCGTTCTGGCCGATCAGGGCCGAGACTTCCGCGCCGTCGAAGCTGGTACGCAGGATGATGTTGACCACGCCTGCGATGGCGTCGGAGCCGTAGATCGCCGAGGCGCCGTCCTTCAGCACTTCGATACGCTCGATGAGCGAGGCCGGGATGGTCGACATGTCGGTGAAGCCGGCCAGGCTGGAGGTCCAGCGCTTGCCGTTGACCAGCACCAGGGTGCGCTGCTCGCCCAGGTTGTACAGGTTGACGTACTGACCGCCCTGTTCCGGGTTGGAGGTCAGCACAGCGGCCTTGCTGAAGGTCTGGGTGCCGGAGACGGTGAGGTTCTGCAGGATGTCGCCGACGCTGACCAGGCCCGACTTCTTGATGTCCTCGGAGGACACGGTGAAGATCGGCTGGGCGGTTTCGACGTCGACCGAGCGGATGCGCGAACCGGTGACCTGGATGCGATCCAGGTTGGTGGCGCCGCTGGTGGTGGCTTCCTGCGCATGGGCGGTCGCGGTGGAGGCACCGGCGACCAGCGCGATGACAACGGCATCGCGCAGCTTGTTGGACTTGAAGTTCATTGGCTCTCTCTCTCCAAGGAAATCTTGGCTGGGGTAGTGCCTGGCGACGGGGCCCAAAGCGGGCTCCAAAAACGCAAGGCTGAACCGATAGTAACGAGCCTCGCTGGAAAATTAAAGGTGTGTTAATTCATGTCTCACTTTTCACGAAAATCCAACAAAAACCTTTAATTTCAATGGTTTGAATTTTAACTGCGCGGTGGCTGGCGGTTTATGGCACGTGGCGGGGGCGTAAAAAGTTTCAGTTGATGCATGTCGCGGCGTGTCGTTGTGTAACCGCTGTGACCGGCGGAGGCGCGACACGATGCGAGCGGAAACAGAAAAGGGCGCCCCGAGGCGCCCTTGTTGCGACATGGCCGGGTTACCGGCCAGAGGTGGGATCAGAGATCCTGTTCGTAGCGCACGTACGGCACGGTGCCGTCGTCGTTGCTCTCGTTGCGCGGGGAGAACGGATTCTTGCCGCGGCTGATGACGTTTTCCGCGCCGACGGTCAGCTGCCCCGACCACGGCGTGCGCCAGGTCAGGCCGATGCCCAGGCCTTCCCACTTGCCCGGCTTGCCGGGCACATCGACCACGCGGCCGATGATGCTGCCGCTGAAATTGCCGTACCCGGCGCCCAGGCTCAGGCTCTTGCTGTCCCAGCGGTCGACGATGGCCGGTGCGGCATCGGCCAGCGGCACCAGGCGCGCCTTGGCGTAGGTGCCGGCAATGGAGACGAAGCCCTCGCGGCCGATGTTGCGCTGGGCGAACACAGTCAGATCGTTCTGCTCGGCGCGCAGGGCAGGGGTCTTGTTCGGCGAGGCCAGCCATGCCGGCAGCGTTTCACGGCCGGTACCGGCGGTGATGCCCAGGCGGTTGCTGCCACGGTTGAGTGCGGCGGTGCCGGTGAAGCGGCGGTTGTTGGCACCGATCGCGTCGTCTTCATCGCCCAGGCTGGCCAGCATGCAATGGCTGGCCAGACCGCTGATGCTGGTGCCACTGCTGCTGTTGCACAGCAGGCCCAGCGAGTCGCCCGAGGACAGACCGAAGGCGGCATCCAGCGAGTTGCGGCCGAAGTGCCAGCGTGCGCCCGCGGCCTGTTCGCCGGTGGGTTCCAGGTACAGCAGGGCTTCGACCTTGCCGCTGCCCTTGTTCCAGACCGGAATGACGGTGCGGGTGTCCTTGCTCTGCGCATGCGCGCCCGTGATCGCGCCAAGGGCGATCAGCAGGGCCAGCGGTAGACGCAGGAAGGTACGCATCGGACCAGTTCAGACAGGGGCGGACGACGAAAGTTCCCGCTGGGGCGGGAACTCGATCCTAGGGTGTTTATGAATTCTTAACAAGCCTTGATCCTCCCCAGAACACAAGACCTGTCTGTTTTACTGAAGCCGTTCAGGTGCCGGTGCATTCCCCTCGGCACCGTGGAACAGTATGCCGAACTCCGTCAACGGAAAGTGATACTCCTGTCCGCAGAATTCGCATCGCACCTCCACCGCGCCGGTGTCCTCGGCGGCCGCACGGGCTTCTTCTTCACCCAGCGATTCGAGCATGGCGGCGACCCGCTCGCGCGAGCAGGAACAGGCGAAGGACAGCGGCTTGTCGCCTACCAGCACCGGCTTCTCCTCGTGGAACAGGCGGTGCAGCAGGTCTTCGGCCGGGGTGCCCAGCAGCTCGGCCTTGCCCAGGGTCTCGAACAGCGCGCTGGTGCGCACCCAGCCATCATCGTCGCCCTCGTCGCCGGGCAGCTTCTGCAGCAGCAGGCCGCTGGCACCCTCGCGGTCGGCGGCCAGCAGCAGGCGGGTCGGCAGCTGTTCGGACTGCTGGAAGTAGTCCTCGAAGGCTTCGTCCAGCTCGGCCGCGCTCAGGCCGACCAGGCTCTGGTAACGCTGCGGCTCGCGCGGGTCCAGGCCCGGGTTCTCGATGGTGATGGCCAGCAGCGCGCCCTCGCCCAGGGTGGACAGGTCACGCGGCGCGTCGCCGCCGTCGGCCAGCTGGGCAATGCCGCGCAGGGTGCCGGCAGCGGTGCATTCGGCGAACAGGGCGCGCAGGGCAGTGTTGCTGCGCAGCTGGATCGACAGACGGCCATCAACCTTGGTGTGGCCGGTGAACAGGGCCGAGGCGACGCTGGCCTGGCCCAGCAGTTCGGCGGCGTTGTCCGGGTAGACCGCGTGCGACAGGATCTTCTGCCAGGTGGCGTGCAGACGCACGTGGACACCGCGGACGCCGGCGTCGGGCAGCAGGAAACGGATCAGGGAATCGGATTGGGCGGTCATCGGCTCACATCGCGCGGAAACAGGGGCGGTTGCCGGATAATGCGCCGACAACCAGATAGAAGAAGGATGCACCAGTAATGGGGGCAGGGGGAGAGCAGGACAAGGTGGCGGCCGCCCCGGTCGCGCAGCGCCGGCGCTGGCGCTGGCGGCAGCTGCTATGGCTGCCGGTGCTGTTTGTGGCGTTCAGCTGCCTGCAGGTGCTGGTGCTGCGCTTCATCGATCCGCCGCTGTCCACGGTGATGCTGTGGCGCTATGGCGAAGCCCTGGGCCAGGCTGACTGGTCCTACCGGCTGCATTACCAGTGGCGTGACCTGGACGACATGGCCCCCAGCCTGCCCATTTCGCTGGTGGCCGCCGAAGACCAGCGCTTCCCCGACCACAATGGCTTCGACCTGCAGGCCATCGAGAAGGCGCGTGACCACAACGCGCGCGGTGGGCGCCTGCGTGGCGCCAGCACGATCAGCCAGCAGGTGGCCAAGAACCTGTTCCTATGGCAGGGCCGCAGCTGGGTGCGCAAGGGCCTGGAGGTCTGGTACACGGTGCTGATCGAAGCGTTCTGGCCCAAGCAGCGCATCCTGGAGATGTACGCCAACATTGCCGAGTTCGGTGACGGCGTCTATGGCGCGCAGGCGGCGGCGCAGACCTTCTGGCGCAAGGATGCCGCGCGCCTGAGTCCGGCCGAGAGCGCGCGCCTGGCGGCGGTGCTGCCGGCGCCGCGCCGTTACAACGCGGCCAAGCCCGGGCCGTACGTGCAGCGGCGAGCGGCGTGGATCCAGCGCCAGGCACGGCAGCTGGGCGGCGCGGGATATCTGCAGGAGTAGGGTGGCGGCGGGCCGCAGGCGTGCCTGCGACGTACAATCCGCGCATGAATCGTGACCGCCTGACGTTCGTCATTGCCGCCCACAACGAAGCGCTGGCGCTGCCGCAGCTGCATCCGCGCCTGTGCGCGGTGCTCGATGGCCTGGCCGATATCGACGGCCACGTGCTGTACGTGGACGACGGCAGCAGCGATGAGACCTGGGCGGTGATCAGCGGTCTGGCCGCCGTGGATGGGCGGGTGTCGGCCCTGCGTCTGTCGCGCAACTTCGGCAAGGAAGCGGCCCTGACTGCCGGTCTGGACCAGGTGCGCGAAGGCGCCGCCATGATCCTGGACGCCGATGGCCAGGACCCGCCGGAACTGGTGCCGCAGTTCGTCGCGCGCTGGCGCGAAGGCTTCGACAACGTCTATGGCACCCGTCTGGTGCGCGACGGTGAAAGCTGGAGCAAGCGCACCACGGCCGCGCTGTTCTATCGGGTGATCGGCCGCCTGTCGCCCACGCCGATTCCGGCCGACACCGGTGATTTCCGTCTGCTGTCGCCCCGTGCGCTTTCGGCGCTGCGTGAGCTGCGCGAGCGCCACCGTTTCATGAAGGGGCTTTTCAGCTGGGTCGGGTTCCGCCGCGTGGCGGTGCCCTACCACCGGCATGCGCGCCTGGCCGGCAGCAGCAAGTTCAGCCTCTGGCGCTTGTGGAACTTCGCCCTGGAAGGCATCACCGGCTTTTCCACGGTGCCTCTGCGCGCGGCCACCTATCTGGGGCTGGCGACGGCGGCGGTGGCCTTCGTGTTCGGCGTGTGGGTGATCGTGAAGGCGGCCCTGTACGGCGACCGCGTGGCTGGCTGGCCGACCATGATGGCGGTGATCCTGTTCCTGGGCGGGGTGCAGTTGATCGCCCTGGGGCTGATCGGCGAATACCTGGGCCGGCTGTACGAAGAGTCCAAGCAGCGGCCGTTGTACCTGGTTGACGCGTGGTTGGCACCGGGCGTGGCAGAATCGGCCCTGCAACCCACCCTGGGAGGGCAGGCAGATGACGTCGGTACGGCAACTGTTGGACGGCAAGTCCCCTGAAGTGCACGCGGTCGCCCCTGGCGCCGCGGTGATCGATGCGATCCGGCTGATGGCCGAAAAGGGCATCGGTGCGGTGCTGGTGATGGACGGCCCGCGCCTGGTCGGCATCCTTTCCGAACGTGACTACGCGCGCAAGATCGTGCTGCGCGACCGATCTTCGCGCGATACCGCGGTGGCGGAAATCATGACCGCACAGGTGGTGACCGTGGCGCCGGGTGAGCAGGTGGAGCACTGCCTGCAGCTGGTGACCGATTACCGTATCCGCCATCTGCCGGTGGTGGAAGGCGGGCAGGTGCTGGGGGTGATTTCCATCGGCGATCTGGTGAAGTCGGTGATCGACGCGCAGCGGCGCGAGCTGGATCATCTGCAGCAGTACATCGTGGCGGGGTAGGTTTTTCGCTGGCGGGCTTGCAGCCCGCCGGCCCGGCCTTTGAAGCCAGAGCCAGAGCTCAAGAGCTCAAGAGCAGCGCCTTCCTGATGCGTGGGGAGGCGGAGGGCATGGCCGTGCAGGACACGCGGTAAATACGTCCATGTAGCTCGTAGGCGCCGTCCTTGGCGCCTACGGTCCTGCACGGCCATGTCCTTCGCCTCTGGACACGTTCCTGCGAGCGCGGTGCGTCTCAGCGCCGACCATCTGCGTCTGCCGACCACGCGCTTCTGCCGATCATCCGCTGCTGCCGACCACCCGCTTCTGGTAGGTGCCAACCTTGGTTGGCACAGCTCTTGATCTTGATCTTGAATTTCCGCTCTCGTTCCGCGCGCGGGGAACTGTCTGGAGGCGGAGGGCTACCGCAGGCAGGACCGTAGGCGCCAGGGACGGCGCCTACTAGCTACATGGATGTATTCACCGCGTGTCCTGACTGCGGTAGCCCTCCGCCTCACCCCATGAAAGAGCACGCGCCGCGAACAACCGCTCTTACTTCGCATACTGCCCACCGCAGTTGGCATCCTTGCCCGGGCCGGTCTCGATCGTTGCCAGCAGCGCGGCCGGCGGGGCGATGCTGCCCAGCGCCAGGGCCACTGCGCCGCGCAGGCCCAGCGCCTTGAAGTCCGGGCGGAACGACGGGTCCTTAAAGGTGCCGCCGATGCGCAGTGGCGAGCGCAGTACCAGGATGCTCTTGTCCTTCGGCCGTGGCCGCAGCAGCAGGTCCAGCGATTCGTCGCGCAGGTTCACCGTTCCCTCGCCAATGACGATGGTGTCGGTGGTGTCCACCGCCAGTGCGCGGCTGGTCATCACGCCATCGCGCACGCCGAAATCGGCGAAGGCGCAGCGCAGGGGAATCTGCCGGTCACCGGTGAACAGGAACTTCACCGATTCGGTGATGTCCAGCCCGGCCAGCTCCATCACAAGGTTGCCCACGTGACCGCGGCCCATCGCCACGCCCACGTCGCCGCTGCTGCCACCCAGCATCGCGGCGATCGAATTGCCGCGACCGCTCAGGTCGATCTGGCCGCTGATGCCGCCCTTGGCCTGCTCGGCCAGCTTCGCATCGGGGAACAGCTGCCCCAGCTGCACGCCGCGGACGCTGGCCTTCAGCGTGGTGGCAATCTGCGGCTGCCGTGCATCCATGCGGATCGTGCTGCGGATATCACCACCGGCCACACCGAAATTCAGGGGATCCAGGCGCAGCACGCCGTCGTCCAGCAGCAGGTGCGCGTCCATGTCGTCCAGCGGCAGCGAGGGCGCATTGATGCGGTGCGCTTTCCAGCGCACGTCGGCGTCCATCGCACGCAGCTTGCCCAGGTTGTACGGCGTGTCCGGCAGCACGCGGTTGCTGGCCGCCACCTTCACCGCTTCGGCTTTCTGCTCGGCATTGGCGGTCTCGCCGCTGCCGGTCCTGGGCGGAGCGCCGACGAAGCCGGCCAGATCATCGAAATCCAGTCGGCGCGATTCCAGCGTGGCGGTCAGGCGCGGCCGGTCGCGGCCCACTTCGAACTGCAGGTTGCCGCCCAGGTCGCTGTCGCCAACCTTGCCGGTGAAGCGCTCGTAGCGCCACACGTTGTGGTCGCGCTTCAGGCGCCCGTTCAGGGCATACGGGGGCGATGGGGGAATGGCGATGCCCAGCAGCGGGTAGAGATCGGCAAGGTCCTGGCCACTGAGGGCGAACTGCAGGTCGAACAACTGCAGTGCGAACGGGTTGGTCAGCGTGCCGCTGGCCACGGCATGGGTGCCGCCGGCACGGCCGTCCAGGTGGATGCGGAACGGATGGGCGCTGTCGGTCAGTTGCAGGGGCGATTCGGTGCCGCCGCTGAGGGTGAATGCATTGCCCTGCCAGCGGCCCTTGCCGGCCACCAGCAGGGGCGGCGCGGCGTCGCCCTGGCGCGGCTGGCCACTGCGCACGTTCAGGCGGATATCGGTGCGGCCACGCACATCGGAAAACTGCAGGCGACCGTCGTCGATGAACAGGCGTTTCAGTTGCGGCATGGTGCCACCGCTGCTGTCGCCGAGGAAGTCCCAGTTGCCGGCCTCGCCCTCGCGCGGCGCGGTCTGCAGCAGCACGTCGGGGCGGGTCAGGCGTACCTCAGGCAGTTGCACGCTGCCGCGCAGCAGCGGCCAGACCCGCACGTCGATCTCCACCCGGTCGGCGCTGGCCATGTTTGGCTGCCGGGCCCAGGCCGCGTTGGCCAAGGTGATGGCATCGGCGCGCACGGTGGTGGTGCGTCCCAGGTCCACGTCCAGATTGCCGATGTGCAGGGCGCGCCCGGTACGGGCCTGCACGGCACGCTCCACCGGGCCCTTGAACCAGTTCCAGTCCCACAGGGCAATGAGCACCAGCAACGCGGCCAGCACGAATACCAGCGCGGCCAGCCAGCGTTGGCCCCGGCGGCCGGGGCGGCGGAGGCGCCAGCGCGAAGCGCGCGGCGTCGCAGGGGACGGGGAAGGGGCAGCATTCACGCTGCCATCGTTGCCCTACCGGAGTGGACGGGGCGCGAAGCGCTCATGTGCATGGTGTGCACAGGAGCGCGGTGCAGTCGGGTTACAGCACCTGCATGGTGACGGCCACGAAGTGGCAGACGCTGCCGCCGATCACGAACAGGTGCCAGATTGCATGCGAATAGGGAATCGATTCGCGGTGGTAGAAATAGGTGCCCAGGGTGTAGGACAGGCCGCCGCCGAACAGCCAGGCCAGGGTGCTGCCGTCGATGGAGGCCCACATCGGCTTGATCGCCACGATCACCAGCCAGCCCATGGCGATGTAGATACCGGTGGAAAGCGCCTTGAAGCGGCCGGTGTAGAACAGCTTGAACACCACACCGCCCAGCGCCAGCGCCCAGATGGCCGTGAACAACCCCCAGCCCCAGGGGCCGCGCAGGCCGATCAGGGTGAACGGGGTGTAAGTGCCGGCGATCAGCACGTAGATCGCGCAGTGGTCGAACACCTTCAGGCGGCCCTTGGCCGTGGGGTGCTGGATGGCGTGGTACAGCGTGGAGGCGGTGTACAGCAGCAGCAGGGCGATGCCGAACACGATGGCGCTGGCCAGCTGCCAGCCGTCGCCGTAGATGGCGGCCAGGGTGATCAGTACGGCGCCGGCGGCCAACGCGAATACGGCGCCGAGCCCGTGGGTCAGGGCGCTGGCGATTTCTTCGCGGATGGAAGCAACAGTCGTGGTGGACATGGCGATGACGTGGTTCGCGGGGAGGGGGAGTCGCAGCCCCCCTATCATCGCCGCGATGGCGGTTGCTTGCACCCCCGCCACCGTATGGTGGGTGAACCGGCGCCCATCCACGCATGGCGTGGATCTACCGGGCGCCGATCCGACCCCCGGCCGGTCAGGCCACCGAGACGGTGTGGGCGGCTTCGCGGGTGGCCGAGAAGCGCACGTCCGGCGCGCGTTCCTGGGCCAGCTGCAGGTTCACCCGGGTCGGGGCCAGGTAGACCAGCTGGCCGGCCGCATCCAGGGCCAGGTTCAGCGCGTTCTTCTCGCGGAACTCTTCCAGCTTCTTCTCGTTGCTGCAGGTGACCCAACGCGCGGTGGTCACGCTGACCGGCTCGAAGGTCGCTTCCACGCCGTACTCGTCCTTCAGGCGGTAGGCGGCCACGTCGAACTGCAGCACACCCACCGCGCCCAGGATCAGGTCGTTGCTGGTGAGCGGGCGGAAGAACTGGGTCGCGCCTTCTTCGGACAGCTGGGCCAGGCCCTTCTGCAGCTGCTTCAGCTTGAGCGGATCGCGCAGGCGCGCGCGGCGGAACAGTTCCGGGGCGAAGTTCGGGATACCGGTGAAGGTGACCGCTTCGCCTTCGGTAAAGGTATCGCCGATGGAAATGGTGCCGTGGTTGTGGATGCCGATCACATCGCCCGGCCAGGCTTCGGCAGCGATTTCACGGTCGCTGGCCATGAAGGTCAGCGCGTTGGCCAGCTTCATGTCCTTGCCAGTGCGCACGTGGAAGGTCTTCATGCCGGCGTTGAAGCGGCCCGAGCAGATGCGCATGAAGGCCACGCGGTCGCGGTGCTGCGGGTCCATGTTGGCCTGGATCTTGAACACGAAGCCGGTCAGCTTGTTTTCCTGCGGGGCGATCTCGCGGCCGGTGGTGGCGCGTGCCTGCGGGGCGGGGGCGTGTTCGACGAAGAAATCCAGCAGCGGCTGCACGCCGAAGTTGTTCACGCCCGAACCGAAGAACACCGGGGTCTGCTTGCCGGCGCGGTAGGCGTCCAGGTCGAACGGGTGGCTGGCGCCCTGCACCAGTTCCAGTTCGTCGCGCAGCTCGGCCAGCATCTGCGCGCCGATCTTTTCGGCCAGGCCCGGCGCATCGATGGACGGGAAGATGGTCGAATCCTGGCGGGTGAAGTTGCGGCCCGGTTCGTACAGATGCACTTCGCCGGTCAGCAGGTGCACCACGCCCTTCAGGCGCTGGCCCATGCCGATCGGCCAAGTGACGGGGGCGCACTGGATGCCCAGCACGGTTTCCACTTCATCCAGCAGCTCGATCGGGTCCTTGCCCTCGCGGTCGAGCTTGTTGATGAAGGTCATGATGGGGGTGTCGCGCAGGCGGCACACTTCCATCAGCTTGATGGTGCGCTCTTCCACGCCCTTGGCCACGTCGATCACCATCAGCGCCGAGTCCACCGCGGTCAGCACGCGGTAGGTGTCCTCGCCGAAGTCGGCGTGGCCGGGGGTGTCGAGCAGGTTGACGATCTTGCCCTCGTAGGGGAACTGCATCACCGAGGAGGTCACGGAGATGCCGCGTTCCTTTTCCAGTGCCATCCAGTCGGAGGTGGCATGGCGGGCGGCCTTGCGGCCCTTCACCGAGCCGGCCATCTGGATCGCGCCCCCGAACAGCAGCAGCTTTTCGGTCAGCGTGGTCTTGCCGGCGTCAGGGTGGGAAATGATGGCGAAGGTGCGGCGGCGCGACGCTTCGGTGGCGACTTCGGACATGGCAGTGGCGCCCGCCCGGGGCGCTTTTCAAAGAGATAAGCGGCCGATTATACCGGCCGGGGCCGGTCAGCGCCCGGCACTGGCTTCGGTGCTGCTGTCACGGGCGAACTGCAGCTGCCCCTGCGCGGTGAAAATGCGCACCGGCACCGAGCGCAGGCCCATGCCGCGGTTCACCTGGACCACGAAGTGCAGGTGCGGGGCAGTGCTGAAGCCGCTGTTGCCCGACAAGCCGAGCGGCTGCCCGGCCTGCACCGCCTGGCCGGGCCGCACCCGCATTCCGCCGGCCTGCAGGTGCGCGTACAGCCCCATGCTGCCGTCGCTGTGCAGCACGCGGATGAAGTTGGCCCGGGCGCCATCGCGCTGCCGGTCCTGGCCATTGGCCTGGAAGCCGTCCTGCACCTGCATCACCGTGCCCTCGCGCGCGGCCATGACCAGGGTGCCTTCGGCCAGGGCGAAATCCACCGCATCGCGGTTCTCTTCGTCCTGGTGGCTGAAGCGGCCATTGGGCGCCTGGTCCACGCGCAGGTGCGTGGCTTCGAAGGGCAGGCGATAGGCCACGTCCTCGGCCTGCGCCGTTGGCGCGCCGGGCACCGCGTTCATGCGCACTTCCAGGGCGCGCCCATCGGCCGGGGCCGGCAGATGGCCGACCACCAGGGTGCCGCCGCCCTGCACCAGCGACTGCACGGGCAGCCCTTCGATGGCCTGGCCGGGCGCGGCGCGCAGTTCCACCTGCAGCGGACCGGCCAAGGGGTTGTCGATCCGTGCCTGCCATTGCCCGCCGACCGGCTGCAACTGCAACCGCGCCGTGGGGGCGGCCTGCGGTGCCGGGCTGCCACCTGCGGTGGGCGTGCCGCTGGGGACCAGGCCCCAGCCCTGGCGCCAGTCGCTGGCGTGGGCAGAGGCTGCGGCCAGCAGCGCAGACAACAGGCAGCACAGGGGCAGGCAGCACAGGGGCAGGCAGCACAGGGGCAGGCGGGGCATCAGCGGTTCCGGCGGGACGGGCGCCGGACTGTAGCCGATCCTGAACGGCGGCGGCGGTACGGCTTCCCGATTCGCCACCCTGCATTCATTCATCGCTTTATCCGCATGAAGGGATTGACATGCCCGGAATCCGCTGGCATCGTGGTTCCACCATCGAGACCGGCAGAGGGACAGGCCCTTTGAAGCCGGGGCAGCCCGCAGGCATGCAAATGCCGGCGTAGGTGCCAAATCCTGCGGGGACCGTGGCGTCCACCGAAAGATGGTTCGAGCGTGCACCGCCGGTGCATCTTGAACGCGAGCCCCGCGAAGGCTCGATGGCCGATTCCCAACTGGATCCCGCCATGAGCTTCGCCCCCAGCACCGTGCTTCGCCCCGAATCCTTTGCCCCCGTCAGCGTGCCGGTCGATGACCGCGTGCACGCCGAGCGCGGCGAGTTCGCCGCGGTGCTGTCGATGCGCCACGCCGGCCCGTGCCCGGTGCGCCTGCGCTACGAGTGGGTCGGCCCGGCCACTGCGCCGGTAGTGGTGCTGGCCGGTGGCATTTCCGCCCACCGCCATGTGGCCAGCAACCCTCAGTTCAGCGAAAAGGGCTGGGCCGAAGGCCTGGTCGGCGCCGGGCGCGCGCTGGACCCGCAGCAGCTGCGCGTGCTCGCCTTCGATTTCATCGGCGCCGACGGCGCACTGGATGTGCCGATCGACACGGCCGACCAGGCCGACGCCCTGGCCCTGCTGCTTGATCACCTGGGTGTGCGCACGCTGAAGGCCTTCGTCGGTTATTCCTATGGCGCGCTGGTGGGCCAGCAGTTCGCCGTGCGCCACCGTGCGCGGGTGCGCCAGCTGGTGCTGGCCAGCGGTGCGCACCGCCCGCATCCCTACGCCGCCGCCTGGCGCGCGCTGCAGCGCCGTGCCGTTGCGCTGGGCCAGCTGCAGTGTGGCGAAGACCACGGCCTGGCCCTGGCCCGTCAGTTCGCGATGCTCAGCTACCGCACCCCGGAAGAGTTCGGCGAGCGCTTCGACGCTGCACCGGAAGTGGTCAACGGGCGCGTGCGGGTCGCGGCCGAAGACTATCTGGACGCGGCCGGTGCGCAGTACGTGGCGCGCACGCCGGTGACTGCGTACCTGCGCCTGTCCGAATCGATCGACCTGCATCGGGTGGACCCCGCCGCCATCCTGCCGCCCACCGTGGTGGTGGCCGTGGAAGGCGACCGTCTGGTGCCGCTGGCCGATCTGGTCGGCCTGGTCGAGGGCCTGGGCCCGCGCGGCAGCCTGCGCGTACTGCGCTCGCCCTATGGCCACGATGCCTTCCTGAAAGAAACCGATCGCATCGACGCGATCCTCGCTACCGCCTTCCGCACTTCTGGAGAGACCGCATGAGCCTGCACGCCACCGAGCCGTCCTGTAGCCGCACCACCGCCGCGGTCCGCGCCGGCATCGACCGCGACACCGCCCACGGTGCGGTTACCCCGCCGATCGTGCTGTCCTCGAACTTCAGCTTCGAAGGCTTCGGCAACAAGCGCCAGTACGACTACACCCGCAGCGGCAACCCCACCCGCGATCTGCTGGGCGAAGCCCTGGCCGAACTGGAAGGCGGCGCGGGCGGCGTGGTCACCGCCACAGGCATGGGCGCCATCAACCTGGTTTTGAACGCGCTGCTGCAGCCCGGCGATACGCTGGTGGTGCCGCACGATGCCTACGGCGGCAGCTGGCGCCTGTTCAACGCGCTGGCGAAGAAGGGCCACTTCGAACTGGTCACCGCTGACCTGACCGATCCGCGCGCGCTGGCCCAGGCCCTGGCCACCCAGCCTAAGCTGGTGCTGGTGGAAACCCCGTCCAACCCGCTGCTGCGCATCACCGACCTGCGCTTCGTGATCGAAGCCGCGCACAAGGCTGGCGCGCTGGTGGTGGTGGACAACACCTTCCTGTCGCCGGCACTGCAGCAGCCGCTGTCCTTCGGCGCCGATCTGGTGCTGCATTCCACCACCAAGTACATCAATGGCCACAGCGATGTGGTGGGCGGCGCGGTGATTGCGCGCGATCCGGCCGTGCATGAACTGCTGGTGTGGTGGGGCAATGCGCTGGGCCTGACCGGTTCGCCGTTCGACGCCTTCCTGACCCTGCGCGGCCTGCGCACGCTGGATGCGCGCCTGCGCGTGCACCAGGAAAACACCGCGTCCATCGTCGCGCTGCTGGACGCGCACCCGGCGGTGGCGCGGGTCTACTACCCGGGCCTGGCCGATCATCCCGGCCATGCCATCGCCGCGCGCCAGCAGAGTGGCTTCGGCGCGATGCTGTCCTTTGAACTGGCCGACTGCGAAGGCGACGATCCGCATGCGGCGGTGCGTGCCTTCGTTGACGGCCTGCGCTGTTTCACCCTGGCCGAATCGCTGGGCGGCGTTGAAAGCCTGGTCGCACACCCGGCCACCATGACCCATGCAGCGATGACCGCCGAAGCCCGTGCCGCGGCCGGGATCAGCGAGGGCCTGCTGCGCCTGTCGGTGGGCATCGAGGCCGAACGGGACCTGCTGGCCGACCTGGACACGGCGCTGCAGCGCGCCGAAGCGGCGATCGACCATGCCGTACGCCGCAAACAGGTGGTGGATGCATGAGCGCATTGGCCGCTGAACTTCCCGCCGTTGCCACCGGGCGGTTGGCACTGCTGGGTACCGGCACGGTGGGCACTGCCTTCGTGCAGCGCTACCAGGCGCTGCAGGCGCGCGGGCTGACACTGCCGGGCGTGCAGTGGCTGGCCAATTCGCGCACCGCGCTGGCCATCGATCGCGATCTGGCGGTGCCGCTGGAACTGGCGCGGCGTGCGCCACGCGACGGCCAGGGCGCGCCGCGCTGGGCCGGTACCGAAGGCCTGGAACGCGGCGACGTGGTGGTCGATGCAACGGCCAGCGAAGAGGTGGCCGCACGCCACGTGCAGTGGCTGGCGCGTGGCGTGCACGTGGTCACCGCCAACAAGCTGGGCCGTGGTGCACAGCTGGCGCGTGCGCAGGCCATCGCCCACAGCTGCGCCAACAGTGGTGCGCGCTACGGCGACAGCGCTACGGTCGGTGCCGGCCTGCCGCTGCTCAGCAGCCTGCGCGCGCTGGTAGCCGGCGGTGACCACATCCATGCCATCGAGGGCGTGCTGTCCGGGTCCCTTGCCTGGCTGTTCCATCGTTACGACGGCCAATCGCCGTTCTCGGCCGCGGTACGCGAAGCGCTGGCGGCCGGCTACACCGAGCCGGACCCGCGGGTGGATCTGTCTGGTGAGGATGTGCGGCGCAAGCTGCTGATCCTGGCGCGCAGCAGCGGTCTGGCGCTGGACGCCGCACAGGTGCAGGTGGAATCGCTGGTGCCTGACGCGCTGGCCGCGTTGCCGCTGGAACAGGCGCTGGCTGCATTGGAACAGTTGGATGCGCCGCTGCAGGCGCGTTGGCAGCAGGCGCACGCGCAGGGCCGCGTGCTGCGCTTTGTTGGCCGTGTGGATGCGCAGGGCGCACAGGTGGGCCTGCGCGAGCTGGCCGCCGACCACCCGCTGGCGCAGGGCGCTGGCACCGACAACCGCGTGGCCATCCACAGTGATCGTTACCGCCATCAGCCCCTGCTGATCCAGGGGCCGGGGGCCGGTGCCGAAGTGACGGCGGCCGCCCTGCTGGATGATGTGCTGCGCATCGTGGGTTGACGCATCGCCGGGCGTTGCCCGGCGTTACCTGGATGGCGCACCGGTAGCGCCGGGCCATGCCCGGCGGACAGCCATCAACGCGTCTTCAATGCTTTCAGCAACGCGGCATTGAACTGCTTCGGGTCCTGCACCTGCGGCGAATGCCCCAGCGCGGCGAATTCCACCAGCGTTGCCCCGGGGATGGCGGCTGCCGCCGCCTTGCCCAGTGCGGGGTAATTGCCCAGCGTCGCCTTCAGTTCCGCCGGTGCCTGGTCGCGGCCGATGGCGGTGCGGTCCTTCTGCCCGATGAACAGCGTGGTGGGCACCTGCAGGTTCTTCAGTTCGTAGACCACTGGCTGGTTGAACACCATGTCCGAGGTCAGCGCCTGGCTCCAGGCCACCGCCTGCTTGCCAGGGCCGGCGTACATGCCCGACTGCATGCGTGCCCAGGTTTCATAGGCCGGCTTCCATTTGCCGTCGTAGTAGACGTCCAGCTGGTAGCGGCGGATGCTGTCATAGCTGATGTTCATTTCACCGGCGTACCACGCATCCACGCTGCGCCACGGCACCCCCAGCGCCTTCCAGTCTTCCAGCCCGATCGGGTTGACCAGTGAAAGGCTGCGCAGGTCCTGCGGGTAGGTAAGCGCATAGCGCACGCCCAGCATGCCGCCCATCGAATGGCCGACCAGGTGTACCGGTAGTTCGCCCAGTTGCAGGTGCTGCAGCAGGGCGTGGGTGTTGGCTGCCAGCTGCCCGAACGAATACTGGTAGCGCTCGGGCTTGCTGGATTTGCAGAAGCCGACCTGGTCGGGGGCAATGACCCGGTAGCCGGCGGCCACCAGCGGCTTGATGGTTTCCTTCCAGGTGGCGGCGCAGAAGTTCTTGCCATGCAGCAGCACGACCACGCCGACTGGAGTCTTCTTCGGCGCGATGTCCAGGTAGGCCATCTCCAGCGGCTGCTGCTGCGATTCCAGGCTGAAGGTCTTCACCGGATAGCTGTAGTCGAAGCCCTCCAGCCGCGCACCGTAGGTCGGGGGCGGCGCGGCCAGCGCGGACAGGGGCAGGCAGGAAAGCAGGGCGGCAGCGACCAGGCGCATGGGGTTCTCCGTGGCAGGGAACCCCGAGCCTAACCGCAAAACGTTTCCGCCGCCGCCGCCGCCGCCGGTAGAGTCGACTGTCAGTCGACTACCGCGCGTAGCGCGGCATCTCGCAGCGTGCCGGTAGAGTCGACTGTCAGTCGACTACCGCGCGTAGCGCGGGTTCACGCAGCCTGCCGGTAGAGTGGGGGGGGGGGGGGCCGGACACCCCCCCCCCCCCCCCCCCCCCCCCCCCCCCCCCCCCGCCCTCGCCCCCCCCCCCCCCCCCCCCCCCCCCCCGCCGCGCGCAGCGCGGGATCTCGCGACCTGCCGGTAGAGCAGTCGACTGACAGTCGACTCTACCCCCCCCACACACGCGATCAACATTCGATCACGTTCACCGCCAAACCACCGCGGCTGGTTTCCTTGTACTTGTCCTGCATGTCGCGGCCGGTATCGCGCATGGTCTTGATCACCTTGTCCAGCGACACCTTGTGCTTGCCGTCGCCACGCATGGCCATGCGCGAGGCATTGATCGCCTTCACCGCCCCCATGGCGTTGCGTTCAATGCAGGGAATCTGCACCAGCCCGCCAATCGGGTCGCAGGTCAGGCCCAGGTTGTGTTCCATGCCGATTTCCGCAGCGTTCTCGATCTGGCTGGGGTTGCCGCCCAGCGCGGCGACCAGGCCGCCGGCGGCCATCGAACACGCAACGCCCACCTCGCCCTGGCAGCCCACTTCGGCGCCGGAAATCGAGGCGTTTTCCTTGTACAGAATGCCGATCGCTGCGGAAGTAAGCAGGAAATCGAACACCCGCTGTTCGTTCGCACCCGGGCAGAAGCGGTCGAAGTAATGCAGCACGGCGGGCAGGACGCCGGCGGCGCCGTTGGTCGGCGCGGTCACCACGCGGCCACCGGCGGCGTTCTCTTCGTTCACCGCCAGCGCGTACAGGTTCACCCAGTCCAGCGTGGTCAGCGGGTCACGCATGGCGGCCTCGGGCTTGGAGGACAGCTCGCGGTACAGCGCCGGTGCGCGACGGCCTACCTTCAGGCCACCGGGCAGAACGCCTTCCTCGCGGATGCCGCGCGCCACGCACGACTGCATCGCGCTCCAGATCTCGCGCAGCTTCTCGCGGATCTCCTCTTCGCTGCGCCAGCACTTCTCGTTCTCGAACATCAGCTGGGCAATGCTCAGGCCGCTGCGCGCGGTCTGCGCCAGCAGTTCGTCGCCGCTCTTGAACGGGTAGGGCAGCGGCGTTTCATCGGGCACGATGCGGTCGTCGGCGGCATCGTCCTGGTTGACCACGAAGCCGCCGCCCACCGAGTAATAGTCGCGGGTGGCGATCACTTCATCGTCGGCGTTGTAGGCGGTGAAGCGCATGCCGTTGGTGTGGTAGGGCAGCTTCTGCCGCTTGTTCATGCCCAGGTCGCGCTTCTCGTCGAAGGCGATCTCGTGCTGGCCCATCAGCAGGATGCGCTTGCTGCTGCGGATGCGTTCCAGCGTGGCGGGAATGATGTCCGGGTCGATCAGGTTCGGGCGCTGGCCTTCCAGGCCCAGCAGGATGGCCTTGTCGGTGCCGTGGCCGCGCCCGGTCAGGGCCAGCGAGCCGTAGACGTCGGCGCGGATGCGCGCCACCTCGTGCAGGCGGCCCGGGTCCAGCAGCCAGCGGTGGATGAAGCGTTCGGCGGCCTTCATCGGCCCGACGGTGTGGGAGGAGCTCGGGCCAATGCCGATCTTGAAAACGTCGAACGTGCTGACAGCCATGGTTGCCGTACTGCGGGTACCGGAAGAGGCCGCTATTCTAGCCGTTCGTGCTGCAGGGCCATGCCTGCGGCGCAGCATTTCCGCCGGCGGAGCCTGAACCGTGCTGACCCTGTTCCAGCGAGACGATTGCCATCTGTGCGACCTGGCCCTGGCCGAACTGGCCAAGGCGCGGGTGCCGGAGTTCGATTCGGTGTTCCTGGATGACCAGCCGGCGCTGGAAAGCCGCTACGGCACGCGGGTGCCGGTGCTGCGGCATGAGGCCAGCGGCCGCGAGCTGGACTGGCCGTTCGATGCCGCGACCGTGCAGGCCTGGCTGGCGGCAGGTTGAATCCGCCGGGCATGGCCCGGCGCTACCCTGTGTCTCCGTTCCACGGCAGCGGCCGGGCCAGCCCCGGGGGGGGGCCCCCGCCCCCGCAAATAACATCACGGGGGG
>NZ_JACVUD010000043.1:0-33484 GCF_016624905.1 Stenotrophomonas sp. S49
GGGTGCCAACCAAGGTTGGCACCTACCGGAGCGGTGCGAGTGCCAACCAAGGTTGGCACCTACCGGAGCGGTGCGGGTGCCAATCAAGGTTGGCACCTACCGGAGCGGTGCGGGTGCCAACCAAGGTTGGCACCTACCGGGGCGTCAGCGCTTCTGCGCGAACAGCCAGGCCCACATGGCGGGGTCGGCGTAGGTGGCGTCCCAGGCGTTGTGGTTGCCGTCGGGGTATTCGGTGTAGCGCACGTCGCGCGCGCCGGCGGCCTGGAAGGCGGCGTGCAGTCTGCGGTCATCGGCCGGGGGCACTACATCGTCCAGCGCGCCGTGGAAGATCCAGATCGGGGTGCGCTGCAGGCGCTGGGCGATGGCCGCGTAGGGATCGGCTTCGTGCGCGACCTGTTCGACGAACAGAGTCGGGCGCACCGCGCGTGGGGCCAGCACGGCGCCGCACACCGGCACGATGGCGGCGAAGCGCTGCGGGTCGTCCAGGGCGATGTTCCAGCTGCCGTAGCCGCCCATCGACATGCCGGTGAGGTACTGGCGCGCGGGATCGGCGCCGAACTCGGCCACGGTCGCATCCAGTGCGGCGATCGCTACGCGGTTGTTGTGGCCGCTCCATTCCTGGTCGCCGGGCACCTGCGGGAACACGGCCAGCGCCGGGAAATCCGCCGCATGGCGGCGCAGATGCGGGCCCAGCCCGGCGTGGGTCGGCTTCACCCCGTCGCCGCCGCGCTCGCCCGAGCCGTGCAGGAACAGCACCACCGGCAGCGGACCGGCGGCGCGCGCGCTGTCGGCGGGAATGAACACCTGGTAGTAGGCGGTCTGCCCGTCCACCTTCACCGCGCGCGATTCAAAATGCCCGCGCGCGCTGTCCGGCGTGCTGGCGCAGGCGCCCAGCATCAGTACGGCCAGCAGCGGCAGCCAGCGCAGGAACGGACGAGCCATAACGTTTCCCCAAGGTTTGGAAGCGTTTTCATGGTAATCGGACGCCCAGCGCCGGGCATCGTGCAGCGCATCACTGCGGGCGCGGCGCGCTGGCGATGATGGCCAGTTGTTCCTGCGCTTCGGCATTGCCGGCCGCGGCCGCGGCCTGGACCTGCGCCAAGTCGGGGTGCATTACCACCAGCAACGGGTTTTCGCACACCGGGCAGTCGTACTCGGTCGCGTCTTCGTCCAGCTCCATCACCATCGCGCGCGAGCTGCCTTTCCACTCGCATGCTGCGCAGGTGTGCATCTGTTCGCGCCAGCCGGGCTGGAAGTAGTTGTCGATCGTGGTGGCCATGCAGGCGTCCGGAAGGTCATGCCGCTGGGGTCAGAGCCCTGCTGCGCAGGGATCTGACCCCTTGTGCGGGTCAGTGCAGCAGGATGAGGGTGGCCAGGCCGAGGAAGCTGAAGAAGCCCATCACGTCGGTCACCGCGGTCACCACCACGGTGCCGGCCACGGCCGGGTCGACGTTCATGCGCTTGAGCAGCAGCGGCAGCAGCACCCCGGCCAGTGCGGCGGCCAGGAAGTTGATGATCAACGCCAGGGTGATCACCAGCGACAGCAGCAGGCTGTGGAACCACAGGAAGGCGATGACGCCGACCAGCAGGCCGATCAGGGTGCCGTTGATCAACGCAACGCGCGCTTCCTTCCACAGCAGGATGCGGGCGTTGCTCTGGCCCACCTGGCCCAGGGCGATGCCGCGCACCATCAGGGTCAGTACCTGCACGGCGGCATTGCCGCCCACGCCGGCCACGATCGGCATCAGCACGGCCAGCGCCACGACCTTCTGCAGGGTCAGTTCGAACTGGCCGATCACGCTGGCAGCCAGGAAGGCCGTGCACAGGTTGATGCCCAGCCAGACCACGCGGCCGCGCACGGCACGCTTGATGGGCGAGAACAGATCCTCTTCCTCGTCCAGACCGGCGGCGCCCAGCGCCTGGTGCTCGGCCTGCGAACGGATGATGTCCACCACGTCATCGATGGTGATGCGGCCGAGCAGGATGTTGTTGTCGTCCACCACGGGCGCGGAGACCCAGTCATGGTCGGAGAACTGCCGCGCCACTTCCTGGTCGCTTTCACCAACATCGATGGCCGGCTGTTCGTCATCGATCAGGCGGTTGATCGGGGTGGTGTCTTCGTGGGTGACCAGCGCGGCCAGCGAGACGCGGCCCAGGTACTGGTGGCGGCGGCTGACCACGAACAGATGGTCGGTGTGGTCGGGCAGTTCGCCGCGCAGGCGCAGGTAGCGCAGCACCACGTCCACGTTGACGTCGGCGCGCACGGTCACCACGTCCGGGTTCATCAGGCGGCCGGCGCTGTCCTCGGGGTAGGACAGCACCTGTTCCAGGCGCTCGCGGTTCTCGCGGTCCATCGACTTGAGCACTTCGTCGATGACCGTATCGGGCAGATCCTCGACCAGGTCGGCCAGATCGTCGATGTCCAGGTCTTCGACCGCGGCGATGATTTCGTCCGGGTCCATGTCCGCGAGCAGGCTCTCGCGCACTTCCTCACCGACGTGGACCAGCACCTCGCCGTCGTCTTCCGGGTCGACCAGGCCCCACACCACTTCGCGCTTGCCCGGCGGCAGCGATTCCAGCAGGTTGCCGATCTCGGCCGGCGCCAGGGTGTTGACCAGGCGGCGCACCGGCCCCAGCCGGCCGCTGTCCAGCGCATCGGACAACAGGCGCAGTTGGCGCGCAGTCTTGTCGTGGCGTACAGCTTCGGCCATCGCAGCTCCCGCGGGAAGAGAAAAGCCGCGATCCCGGCAAGGATGCGGCAACAGGGGTGTTCAGCACGTCATTATCGCAAGCCGATGTTGCAACGCATAGCCGCCGGGCATGGCCCGGCGCTACCGGGGACGCATTGTGGTGGTAGCGCCGGGCCGCGCCCGGCGAGCGCGTAGCGCGGCAGTCAGGGTGTCTCGGCCACCAGGGCCAGCCAGCGTTCGATGCCGCGGCGATCGCGCGCGGCCAGCAGCTTCGGTGCGCGTGCGCGCAGGGTGGCCAGGTCGCTTTCGCGGATCGCACGGCGGACTTCCAGCAGGGTGCCGGGGTGCAGGCTGAACTCGGTCAGGCCCAGTGCCAGCAGCAGCGGCGTCATGCGTGCGTCGCCGGCGATCTCGCCGCACACCGCCACCGGAATGCGATGGCGTGCGCCGGTGTCGATCACCAGCTGCAGCAGGCGTACCACCGCCGGATGCAGCGGCGAGTACAACTCGCCCAGCGCTTCGTTGTTGCGGTCGGCGGCCAGCAGGTACTGGACCAGATCGTTGGTGCCGATCGACAGGAAATCCACCAGGTCGATGAAGCTTTCCAGCGCCAGTGCGGCGGCCGGCACTTCGATCATCGCCCCCAATGGCACATGGTCGGCCACCGCATGGCCTTCGGCGCGCAGTTGTTCGGCCAGCTTCAGCAGGCGCCGGCGCACCGCCAGCAGTTCCTCGCGGGTGCTGACCATGGGCACCAGCACGCGCAGCTTGCCGTAGGCCGAGGCGCGCAGGATCGCGCGCAGCTGGGTGTCGGATACCTTCGGCCGCGCCAGCGACAGGCGCACGCCGCGCAGGCCCAGCGCTGGGTTCTCTTCGTTGCTGAGGGTCAGGCCGGTACGGTCGGCCTTGTCCGCGCCCAGGTCCAGGGTGCGGATGGTGACCGGACGCCCGCTCATGCCCAGGGCGGCATCGCGGTAGGTCTGGAACTGTTCTTCTTCGTCGGGCAGTTCGTTGCGCTGCAGGAACAGGAATTCGGTGCGGTACAGGCCCAGGCCCTGCGCGCCGAGCGCGTGTGCCTGGGTCACGTCTTCCAGCGATTCGGCATTGGCCAGCAGGGCGATATCGACCTGGTCGCGGGTGCGGCTGGGCTTGCTGCGCAGGCGGCCGAGTTCGCGCTGTTCGCGCGCGTGTTCCTTCAGCCGTACGCGGTAATCGCGCAGGTTGTCGGCCTGAGGGTTCACAGTGATGCTGCCGTCGGCGCCGTCGATGATCAGCACATCGCCGTCGGCCACCCGGCCCAGCACCTGCGGCACGTTCACGATCAGCGGCAGGTGCAGGCTGCGGGCCAGGATCGCGCTGTGCGACAGCGCGCTGCCAGCGGCGGTGACAATGCCGACCACGCCCTGGGCCTGCAGCTGGGCCAGTTCGGACGGTGCGATGTTGTCGCAGACCAGGATTTCCCCGGCCAGGCCTTTCACCACCGGCGCGCGGTCGGGTTGCAGGAAGGCGTGGATGCGGCCGATCACATGGTCCAGGTCGTCCATGCGGCTCTTCAGGTAGGCATCGTCCATGCCATCGAAGACCTTGGCCAGGCGGTCGCGCTGCAGGCGCAGTGCGTAGCCGGCGCTGTAGGGGCCGCTGCGGATCAGTTCGTCCAGCCCGAACAGCAGCTCCGGGTCATCCAGCAGCAGGGCATGCAGGTCCAGGAATTCGCCCACTTCCTGGTTCAGCGCGCCGTGCAGGCGCTGGCGCAGGTCGTGCATCTCGGTACGGGCCGCTTCCACCGCGCGGTGCAGGCGGGTCAGCTCGGCCTGCACCTGCTGCGGCGCCACGCGCTGTTCGGCGATTTCCAGCGCATGCGGCAGGCGCACGCGCGCGCGGCCCAGCGCGGTACCCCGTGCGGCGCCGTGGCCGGACAACAGCTGCACCGGCCGTTGGCCGGAAGGCAGTTGCCCGGCACGTGCGCGCGGCACGCTCAGCTGTCCTCGTCGAAGCGGCGCTCGAACAGGTCAACCACCGCGTCCATGGCAGCCGCCTCGTCTTCGCCGGTGATGCGGATGGTGACGGGCGTGCCCTGGCCGGCGGCCAGCAGCATGACGCCCATGATGCTCTTGGCGTTGATCTCACGGCCCTTGGCGGCCATGGTCACGTTGCAGCGGAAGGGCGCCAGGGTCTGCACCAGCTTGGCGGTGGCCCGGGCATGCAGGCCCAGGCGGTTGCTGACTGTGAGTTCTCGTTCAAGCATCGTCGACTATCGCTCCATTGCGGGTGCCCGCCGCCGCAGTGGCGGGCAGTTGATCCAGTGCCTGTTCCGGATAATTCATCACCCGCAGCAACATCGGCAGGCTCAGCGCCGACACCCGGCGAACCGGGGTTCCCAGCCGGGCCAGCTGCCCGGCAAGGTTGGCAGGGCTGGCGCCGTACAGGTCGGTCAGGATCAGCACGCCTTCACCACCATCGACCCGGCGCAAGGCAGCCGAGGCAAGCGGGAGAAGGGCATCCAGGTCTGCGTCGAACGGTACTTCGAAAGCTTCGGTTTTCAGCGGCAATTGCCGCAGGAGCCGGGTCGCCACGTCAAGCAGGGCGGTCCCGACCCCGGGGTGTGTTACGAGGAGAATGCCACAGGTCATTACTGCACGTTAACAGGTCAGGGTGAACGGGCGATAGCAGCAGGAGAGGGGCACTGTGTCCCGTATTCAGTGTTGCCGGGGTCGGATCCCTTTTCCACGGGAAAAGGGCCCTGCCCCCATCGTGTCGACCAAGGTCGACACCTACCAACAGCGCAGGAGTGTCGACCAAGGTCGACACCTACCCACAGCATTCGTCGAGCATGGCTCGACGCTACAGGGGCTGGCCGCCTCGTCAATCCTGTTCGCGGTGATAAGTCGCCACGTCATCCCAGCCCATTTCGCGGGCGTGCCGGGCCATGCGCTCGGCCAGGAACACCGAGCGGTGCTTGCCGCCGGTGCAGCCGAAGGCCACGGTCACGTAGCTGCGCGTGCCATCGCCCAGCTTCGGCAGCCAGGTGTCCAGGAAATCCATCAGCTGGGTCAGGTAGCGCTGCACGTCCGGCTGCGCTTCCAGGTAATCGCGCACGTCCGGTTCGCGGCCGCTCAGGGCGCGCAGGTCCGGGTCCCAGTGCGGGTTGGGCAGCACGCGCGCATCGAACACGAAGTCGGCCTCGGCCGGCACGCCGCGCTTGTAGGCGAACGATTCGAACAGCAGCGACAGGCGCGTGGCATGGCCCAGCGCGAATTCGGTGATGATGCGGCGGCGCAGCTGGTGCACGTTCAGGGCGCTGGTATCGACCACAGCATCGGCCTCGCGGCGCAGCGGCGCCACCAGTTCGCGCTCGCGGGCGATCGCTTCCGGCAGTGACAGGCCCAGCTGGCTCAGCGGATGGCGCCGGCGCGTGTCGGCGTAGCGCTTGAGCATGGTTTCGTCGCTGGCCTCGAAGAACAGCACCTTCACCTGCACGCCCGCGTCGGTGGCCTGCTGGCGCCAATCGGACAGCTGGCTCAGGTCGTTCTGCCCGCGCACGTCGATGCCGACCGCCAGCCGCCGCGGCGCTGCGCCGTCGTGGTTGTCCAGCACGCTGCGCACGAAATCCGGCAGCAGCCGGATCGGCAGGTTGTCCGAACAGTAGTAGTCCTGGTCTTCGAAGGTCTTCAGGGCGACGGATTTACCCGAGCCGGACAGGCCGCTGACGATGATCAGGGTCGGGGCGGTGGGGGAGGCGGTGCTCATGGACAGGCTCTTTGCAGTGGGCTCAGGGTGTTCGCCGTTCCAGCAGGTTGCTGTGGCGGGCGATGAACATCGCCGCCGGGTCGATACCCTTGGTACGTAGAATGTGCAGCCGGGTGGCCGCCTCGGTCAGCACTGACAGATTGCGGCCGGGCATCACCGGCAGGGTGATCAGCGGCACGTCCAGGTCCAGCACATGGCGGGTACCGGAATCGCCGGTCAGGCGTTCGTAGCCATGCGGGGTGGGCTCGGTCATCGGCTTGGTCAGGTGCACGATCAGGCGAAGGTACTTGTTCTTCTTTACCGCCGTATCACCGAACATCTCGCGCACGTTCAGCACGCCCAGGCCGCGTACTTCCAGCAGGTCCTGCAGCAGCTCGGGGCAGGTGCCATCGAGCACGTCCGGGGCGATCTGGGTGAACTCGGGGGCATCGTCGGCCACCAGGCGGTGGCCACGGCTGAGCAGTTCCAGCGCCAGTTCACTCTTGCCCGACCCGGCCTCGCCGGTGATCAGCACGCCGATCGAATAGATTTCCATGAACACGCCGTGCAGGATCACCCGCGGTGCCAGCGTGCGTGCCAGGTGGTAGGACAGGTGGTTCAGCAGTTCATGGCCGCGCTTGGGCGACACCCACAGCGGGGTGCCGGATTCATCGGCGGCCGCGCGCAGGTCTTCCGGGCAGGGCTGGTTGCGGGTGATGACCAGCGCCAGCGGGTGCGAATGCATGATTTTTTCGATCGTTTCCCAGCGCTGCCGCGGTTCCAGCGCGTCCAGCCAGGACAGTTCCTCGGTGCCCAGGATCTGCACCTTGTTCGGGTATATCGCATTGAGGTAACCGGCCAGCGAGGGGCGCCGGGACACCGTGTTGCCGGCTTCCAGTTCTCGCTTTTCGCCGGACTGGCCGGCAACCCAGCGCAGCGCCAGCCGCTCGCGCTGCTGTTCGAACAGTTCACGTGCGGTGATGCTGGTATTCATGCGGCGCTCGCCGAAGGGGGAAGGTCCAGGGCCTGGCGCAGGCTGCGCGCGTCGCCGGCCTCGCGCAGGGCCTGGCGGATGGCCGGCGAAGAGAACAGTTCGGCCAGTTCGGACAGCAGCATCAGGTGCTGGTGGGTGTAGTGGGCGGGCACGGCCATGGCGAACACCAGGTCCACCGGGGCGTCGCCGCCAAAATCGATGGGGGTGGCCAGCCGCAGCAGGGCGCCGCGGGGCCGGTCCAGCGCGGGCGCGCGCCCGTGCGGAATGGCGATGCCCTCGCCGATGCAGGTGCTGCCCAGCGCTTCACGCTGGCACAGGTTCTGGTAGATCTGCTCGGCATTGGCCTGGCGGCAGGCCAGCAGGCCGGCGGCGGTCTGCAGAACGCTGTCGCGGTCGGTGGCCGTGCAGAGCTGGGTCTGCACGGCCGCCAGAAGGTCAGTCAGGGGCATGTCTGCGGGGAACGGTGGCGATCAGCCGCCATTGTCGCCCACCGGCAGCGGTGCGTGCTGCTGTTTTTTCTCCTTGTGCTTGATCACCAGGCGGTCAAGCTTGTCCGCCAGCAGATCGATCGCGGCGTACATGGTCTGGCCGTTGGCCTCAGCATGCAGGGTCTGGCCGGGAATATTGAGGCTGGCGTCGACGTGGTGTTCGGTCTTCTGCAGCTTGAGGGTTACCCGCGCTTCGCAGTGCTGGTCGAAGTGCTTGCCGATCCGGGCCAGCTTGTCCTCCACATAGGACTGCAGGGCCGGGGTGACTTCGACATCTTTGCCAAACGTTTCGATGCGCATCGGGTTTCTCCTGTGTTCGGATGTGCCAATGAACCTCTCCGCCGGGCGCGGCGGCGCGTCAAGCGATTCTGACCCTTTCGTGCGAGGCGGAGATGTTCATGGCCTCACGATACTTCGCAACGGTGCGGCGCGCTACCGGGATTCCCGACGTTTTCAACAGGTCAGCCAGCTTGGCGTCAGAAAGCGGCTTGCGCGGGTTCTCGTCATCGATCAGGCGCCGGATCATGGCCTGGATGGCGGTGCTGGACGCTTCGCCACCGCCGTCGGTGTCGATGCCGGAGGCAAAGAAGGCACGCAGCGGCAGGGTGCCGCGCGGCGTGCGCACGTGCTTGCGGGCGATGGCACGCGAGACGGTGGATTCGTGCAGGCCGAGTTCGCCGGCGATCTCGCGCAGGGTCAGCGGCCGCAGGGCCTGTTCGCCGAACTCAAGGAAGCCGGCCTGCTGCTGGATCAGGCAGCGCACCACGCGCACCAGGGTTTCGCCGCGGGCCTGCAGGCCCTTCAACAACCAGCGCGCTTCCTGCAGTTGGCTGCGCAGGTAGCCGGCATCGGCATCGCCGCAGCGACGGATCATCTGTTCGTAGCCGCGGTGGATCATCACCTTGGGCCCGGCATGGGCGGCCAGCGCCGCGCGCCACACACCGCCCTGCCGCCACACCACCACATCGGGCACCACGTAGGTGTCCTGCGAAAGCGGGGCGATCTGCGTGCCGGGTCGCGGGTCGAGCGAGCGCAGCAGGGCCACGGCGGTCTCGACCTCGGCCAGCGGTTGTTTCAGTTCCTGCGCGATGCCGGCCACGCCGCTGCGCGGCAGCCGTTCCAGCGGGCCGGCGGCAATCTGCCGGGCCAGCGCCTGGCCGGGCGTGTCGGCCGGCAGCACCGCAAGCTGCAGCTGCAGGCATTCGCCCAGCGAACGTGCGGCCACGCCCACCGGATCGAAGCGCTGGATCTGGTGCAGCACGGTGAGGATTTCGTCTTCGCCGGCATGGATGGCCGGCAACAGGGTTTCGGCGATGGTGGCCAGCGGTTCGCGCAGGTAGCCATCGTCTTCCAGCGCATCGATCAGGGCCGCGCCGATGCTGCGATCGCGCAGCGACAGGTGCGAAAGATGCAGTTGCCACAGCAGGTGGTCGGCCAGCGTTTCGGTCTCGGCCACGCGCTCTGCGGCGCTGCCGGTGTCGTCATCGTCGTCGAAGCTGCCGCTGCTGCCGGCGCTGCTCCAGTCCAGTTCCGCCGGCGCCCAGTCGTCGCCGCCGTTCTCGCTGGCATCGGCAGTGGGCGGCGCGTCGTTGTCGGCGCCGCCATCCTGTTCGCCGCCTGCGGCCGCATCATCGCCTTCGGCCCAGTCCAGCAACGGGTTGCTTTCCACCGCCTGGGCGATTTCCAGCTCCAGCTCGGTGCTGGACATCTGCAGCAGCTTGATCGCCTGCTGCAGCTGCGGTGTCAGCACCAGGTGCTGTCCCAACGATGTCTGCAGCCGAGTCTTCATGCCTGTGCCGAACGGAGGGGAGTGGGCCCGGCGGCCGCCTTACAGCTTGAAGGAATCTCCAAGGTAGACGCGACGCACGTCTGCGTTGTCCAGGATCGCCTCGGGCGAACCCTGGGCCAGCACGGTGCCCTCTGCGAGGATATACGCGCGGTCGCAGATTCCCAAGGTTTCGCGCACATTGTGGTCGGTGATGAGTACGCCGATGCCACGCTGCTTCAGGTGGGTGACGATGCGCTGGATTTCGCCCACCGAGATCGGGTCGACGCCGGCGAACGGTTCATCCAGCAGGATCAGGCGCGGCTTGGCGGCCAGCGCGCGGGCGATCTCGCAGCGGCGGCGCTCGCCGCCGGACAGGCTGGCGCCCAGCTGTTCGGATACATGGCCCAGCTGCAGTTCGTCCAGCAGGCTGTTCAGTTCGCGCTCGCGGCCGGCCGAATCCAGATCGTCGCGCAGCTCCAGCACCAGGCGCAGGTTGTCGGCCACGGTCAGCTTGCGGAACACCGACGGTTCCTGCGGCAGGTAGCCCACGCCCTGCTTGGCACGGGTATACATGGGGTCGTCGGTGATGTCCTGGCCGTCCAGCACGATGCTGCCGGCATCGGCCGCGACCAGGCCCACGATCATGTAGAAGCAGGTGGTCTTGCCGGCGCCGTTGGGGCCGAGCAGGCCCACCACTTCACCGGCGTCCAGGGTCAGGCCGAAATCCTTGACCACTTCGCGCTGCTTGTAGCGCTTGCGCAGGCCCTTGGCGACGAGCATTACTTCTTGCTCCCGGCCGGCGCGGCCGGCGTCTTGTTCTTGGGCGGAATGACCGTGCGTACGCGGCTGCCGTCGCCGCCGGAATTCATCTCGCCGCTCTTCATGTTGTAGACCATGCGCTGGCCGGCATTGGTGCCGCGCGCGCTGGTGACCTTGTAGTTGCCGGTCAAAGTGACGGTATCGCTCTTGACGTCGTAGTCGATGTTGTCGGCCACCGCATCGACCCAGGTGCCGTCATCCAGCTGCTGCTTCATCTTGGCCTGCTTGCCGGTGAACACGGCGCGGACCGCTTCGCCGTCCTTCATGTAGATCTCGGCCTGGGCCGAACGCAGGTCCAGGGTGCCCTGGGTGATCACCACGCCCTGCGACAGGGTGGTCTTGCCGTCGCCGGTCAGCGAACCGGACTGCGCACCAGCGTCGATGTGCATGTCTTCGTTGCGGTCGCTGGATTTGGCGAAGGCGGCGCTGGGGACAAGAAGACCAAGCGCGAGCACGGCTGCAAAGGGAATCTTCATCGGGGTCCGTTCTACCGGTGGGAGGCGCCCGGGGGTAACCGGGCGGCCGGGTGGGTGCTGCTGGCGCTGCGCCTGTCGGGAAGACGTCGCGGGCCGGCGGCGGAATCAGCGCTTGGGCGTGTAGCGGCCCTTGGACTGGCTGAGGAAATGATACGTGTTGTTCTTCGAATCCACTTCAAAGCCCACGCCGGACTGTTCCATGCCCGGGCGGGTCATGGTGACCAGCGCGTCGGTGCGCGCACGGTTCTCTTTCGGGAACACGTCCAGATGGTCGGTGCGGAAGGTGGTGGGCACCACGCCGGGCGCGACCGGGCTGTCGCCGGCCACGTTGCCGCGCAGCTTCATCTCATCGCCCTTGGCGCTGAGCCAGCCGGTTTCGGCGCGCAGCGTCCAGTGCCGGCCCTCGGCATCGGGCATTTCAAACAGCGGCGTGGCGATGTTGATGGTCTGGTCGCCACGCTGGCGTTCCAGCAGGGGCGCGCGCAGGGTGGTCGATTCCTTGCCCTGGTCGTCCAGGGCCACGATCTGGAAATCGTGCAGGATGTAATCCACGCCCGCGTCCTGGCCTTCGCTCACCGGGCCCTTGTCGCGGTTGCGCAGGGCGGCCCAGCTGCTCAGCAGCGCGGCCAGCAGCAGGCCGACGCCAAGCACGGTACGCCAGTTCACGCGTGCGGTATTCATGCGCCGAACCTTGCCAGCACGGCGTCCACATGGCCCTGAGCCGCCAGCAGCACATCGCACAGCTCGCGCGCGGCACCACGGCCGCCCTCGCTGCGGGTCTGCCAGTGGGCGCGTTCGGCGATCCACGGGTGCGCGTTGGCCGGGGCCACGGCCAGGCCGACTGCGCCGATCGGGGCCAGGTCGGGCAGGTCGTCGCCCATGAAGGCCACCTGGTCCAGGCCGATGCCATGCTGGGCGCACAAGGCGTGCACGCTGGCCAGCTTGTCGCCCACGGCGATCTGGGTATCGATGCCCAGGTCGGCGCCGCGCTTGAGCGCGGACTGGCTGTTGCGCGCGGTGATGAGCACGGGGTGGATACCGTGCTGCTGCAGCAGTTTCAGGCCCAGACCATCCTGCACGAAGTACGCCTTGCTCTCGTTGCCGTCCTTGTCGTAGTACAGCCGACCGTCGGTGAGGGTACCGTCCACGTCGAAGCAGGCCAGGCGGATGCGGGCCGCGGTGGCAAGCAGATGGGCGGGGAAGGCGGGCAGGGGGGACCAGGGCATCAGGGTGTCGGACTCGGTGTTGGTATCTGAATGGGGTCTACGGACTATTGGTTAAACCACCCGGGCCCGCAACAGGTCATGAATGTTCAGCGCACCGACGGCCCGGCCCTGCTCATCGACCACGATCAGGCCGTTGATCTTGTGGGTTTCCATCAGGCGCGCCGCTTCCACGGCCAGCTGGTCGGCACCGATGGTGCGCGGGCTGCGGGTCATGACGTCGGCGATGCGGGCGGTGCGCACGTCCAGCGCGCTGTCCAGAGCGCGGCGCAGGTCGCCGTCGGTGAACAGGCCGATCAGCACGCCCTGGGCATCGACCACGGCGGTCATCCCCAGCCGCTTGCGACTCATCTCCATCAGGGCTTCGCTCAGGCTGGCGCCGGCGTCCACCTTGGGCAGGTCCTCGCCGCTGTGCATCACATCGGTGATGTGCAGCAGCAGGCGGCGGCCCAGGCTGCCGGCCGGGTGCGAACGGGCGAAGTCGTCGGCGGTGAAGCCGCGCGCGTCAAGCAGCGCCACCGCCAGCGCATCGCCCATCACCAGCGAGGCGGTGGTGCTGGAGGTGGGCGCCAGGGCCAGCGGGCAGGCTTCGGCCGGCACGCTCACGTCCAGGTGGATGTCGGCGGCGCTGGCCAGGCTGGACTGGGCGCGGCCGGTCATGGCGATCAAGGTGTTGCCCTGGCGCTTGAGCACCGGCAGCAGCATCAGGATCTCGTCCGATTCGCCTGAATAGGACAGGGCCAGCACCACATCGTCCTCGGTGATCATGCCCAGGTCGCCGTGGCCGGCTTCACCCGGGTGCACGTAGAACGCCGGGGTGCCGGTGGAGGCCAGGGTGGCGGCGATCTTGCGGGCGATATGCCCGGACTTGCCCATGCCGGTGGCGACCACGCGCCCGCGGCTGCCCAGGATGGTCTGGCAGGCCTGCTGGAAGGCCTCGCCCAGGCGCCCGGCCACGGCCTGCAGGGCCTGCTGTTCGATCTCGAACACGCGCTGGCCACTGGCCACCAGGGCAGCGGGATCGACGGAACGGGAGGGCAGGGGGGACTCGGCCATGCGGACGCCACGCAGCGGAAGTAGAATGAGGGCTCATTTTATTAGGAAAGCCCGTTGGACGCCGACACCATCCGCAACCTGATCGAAACCGGCCTGCCCGGCGCCCGCGCCGACGTGCGTGGCGACGACGGCGTGCACTTCGAAGCGACCGTGGTCAGCGAGGCCTTCGCCGGCAAGATGCCGCTGGCCCGCCACCGGATGGTCTATGCCACCCTGGGCGACCTGATGGGCGGCGCGATCCACGCGCTGGCGCTGAAAACCGTGACCCCGGCCGAAGCCGGCTGAACCGCAGAAGATTCCCTATACATGGCCAAGATCGTTGTGACCGGCGGCGCTGCGCTGCACGGTGAAGTGAGCATCTCCGGCGCCAAGAACGCCGTCCTCCCCATCCTCTGTGCAACCCTGCTGGCCGACGAGCCGGTGGAGATCACCAACGTGCCGCACCTGCACGATGTGGTCACCACGGTGAAGCTGCTGGGCGAGCTGGGCGCCAAGGTCACCATCGACCAGGGCACGCTGTCGCGCGGCAGCGCGATCGTGGTCGACCCGCGTTCGGTGAACCAGCACGTGGCACCGTATGAGCTGGTCAAGACCATGCGCGCCTCGATCCTGGTGCTGGGCCCGCTGCTGGCCCGCTTCGGCGCCGCCGAAGTGTCGCTGCCGGGTGGCTGCGCGATCGGTTCGCGCCCGGTGGACCAGCACATCAAGGGCCTGCAGGCGCTGGGTGCGGACATCGTGGTGGAAAACGGCTTCATCAAGGCCACCGCAAAGCGCCTGAAGGGCGGCCATTTCACCTTCGACATGGTCAGCGTGACCGGCACCGAGAACGTGCTGATGGCGGCCGTGCTGGCTGAAGGCACCACCATCCTGGACAACGCCGCGATGGAACCGGAAGTGACCGATCTGGCGCACTGCCTGATCGCGCTGGGCGCGAAGATCGAAGGCGTGGGCACCGCCCGCCTGGTGATCGAAGGCGTCGAGCGCCTGACCGGTGGCCGCCATGAAGTGCTGCCCGACCGCATCGAGACCGGCACCTTCCTGGTGGCCGCGGCGATGACCGGTGGCAAGGTGACGGTGAACCGTGCGCGCCCGAACACCATGGATGCGGTGCTGTCCAAGCTGGTGGAAGCCGGTGCCAAGATCGAGACCACTGAGGATTCGATCACCCTGGACATGCAGGGCAAGCGGCCGAAGGCAGTGAACCTGACCACCGCGCCGTACCCGGCGTTCCCGACCGACATGCAGGCCCAGTTCATGGCCTTGAACTGCGTGGCCGACGGTGTGGGCGTGATCAATGAAACGATCTTCGAAAACCGTTTCATGCACGTCAACGAACTGCTGCGCCTGGGCGCGGACATCCAGATTGAAGGCCACACCGCCATCGTGCGCGGTGCCGAGCGCCTGAGCGGTGCGCCGGTGATGGCCACTGACCTGCGTGCATCGGCGTCGCTGATCCTGGCCGGCCTGATGGCCGATGGCGATACCACCATCGACCGCATCTACCACCTGGACCGCGGCTACGAAAACATCGAAGAGAAGCTGTCTTCGCTGGGCGCCACCATCCGGCGCGTGACCGCATGATCCTGCGCGGCAGGTTCACCCGCCGCCGCAAGGCGCTGCTGGCCCTGGTGCTGCTGGCGCTGGCGTGGCTGGGCTATGCCTGGTACGCCAACCTGGCCATCACCAAGGGCATCGAGCAGAAGGACATGGACTGGAACGGTGACGGCACGGTGACCCGTGACGAGATCATCCAGTCGTTCTACGCGGTGGCGGTGAATGACAGCCAGGACGGCAACCGGCACTGCCGCACGTTCGTCTGGCGCGGCACCGGTGAGCAGATCCGCGTGGACTGCCGCA
This sequence comes from Stenotrophomonas sp. S49, assembly GCF_016624905.1. NCBI lineage: Bacteria > Pseudomonadati > Pseudomonadota > Gammaproteobacteria > Lysobacterales > Lysobacteraceae > Stenotrophomonas > Stenotrophomonas sp. S49. The sequence goes on from NZ_JACVUD010000043.1 coordinate 15,098, forward strand.
CCGAGTTCAAGCCGGCCGCGGCCGAGGAAAAGAAATAAGAAAACGCCCGCGCAAGCGGGCGTTTTTTGCGGTAGCGCCGAGCCGTGCCCGGCGAACGCGTAGCGCGGAACGAAAATCCGCCGGGCATGGCCCGGCGCTACCGATCAATTCATCGCCTTGATGGTCAGATCCAGCGCGTCGCGGCCGCTTTCCTTCTGCAGCATGCGCGCCGGCACCGGGAATTCCGGCACGATCCAGGCGATCAGTTCCTTGTTGCCGTCCACGCGCGAGACCTTGGTGGCCTGGTAGCTCTTGCCGCCCACGGTCACCGCTTCCTTGCCCACGATCTTGTAGGTCATGTTCTTGATGCGGCCTTCGTCCACCATGCGGTAGGTCAGCGGCTTGCCGGCGGCCAGGTCGCGGGCGATGGCCAGGTTGATCAGCAGTGCATCCATGTCGCCGGCCTTCAGCGCGATGGGGCCGGCGCGGTCGGGCTTGATATCGCCGGTCCAGGTGGCCTGGTTGCTGCTCCAGTTGTAGTTGGCCTGCACGTTGCGCTTCTTCACCAGCAGCGCCGAACGGTCCTGGCTGCTGAGCGGACGCAGCTGCCCGCGCACTTCCTCGAACACCGTGCTCTGGCTCAGGTCGGCCAGCTGGTTCTTCACGTTCAGGCTGTAACGCCACTTGTTGGCGCCTTCGCTGGCCAGGGTCATGGTGCCGTTGGCCTGCATGCCCATGTAGCTGGCCAGGTAGTCGGCCTTGAAGGGCTGCAGCGCCATGGCCGGCAGGCTGGCGACGGACAGCGCGGCCGCGGCGATCCAGGTCAGGGGGCGGGTCAGGGTCTTCATGCTCACACTCCTTGGTATTCGATCAGGCGCAGGTCCACGCGGTCCTCGCCATCTTCGCGTTGCAGGATGCGCACCGGCGTGGGGACACCGTTGGCGATCCAGAGAATGGTTTCGTTGCTGCCGCCGTTGGTGCGGAACACCCGCAGCGCGTTGTAGGACAGATCGCCGACAGCCACGTTCTCGGTTTCGGCGGCGGCCTGGTAGTCGTGCTGGCGTACCCGGCCCATGTCGACATAGCGGTAATGCATGGTCGCGCCCGGGCGGGCGTCACGCATGATCGCCAGGTTGATCAGCAGGGCACTCTGGTCACCGGCCTGCAGCGGAATGGGCTGGGCGCGATCTTTCTTCACATCGCCGCTCCACTGCGCGGTGCCGGCCTGCCAGTTGTAGGTGCCCACCGCCTTCTTGCCCAGGAACAGGCCCTTGCGCACCGTGCTCTGGCTGAGCGGTGCATAGGCGCCGGCGCGTTCCTCGAACACGGTGCTCTGTTCGATGTTCAGCCCCAGCACGCTGGCAAAGCCGCGTCGGCCGACCACCTGCATGTCCACCCGCCACTGGTTGCCGCCGGTGTGGGTGACCTGCATGGTGGCATCGCCGGCCTCCTTGCCCTTGTAGAAGGCCTGGTAGGTGGCGCTGAACGGCTGCAGCGGCGGCGGTTCCCAGGCCAGTGCAGGCGGCATGGGCACCGCCGGCGCGGCGGGTACGGCGGCAGGCGCATCCGGGGGCGTGGCCTGTCCCCAGGCCGCGCAGGCGAGCACAGCAATCGGCAGCAGCAGGAATTTGCGCAACAACGGCGTGGTCTTCATGGCGGGCAGGAACCGCGGGAGGGGGCAGGATGCCAGCCCCGCAGTCAGCAGGGCGTGTGCACGGGCGTTACCGGTTCAGGTTCCCGGCGGAATCTAGGGCCAGCGGGCTAAACAGGGGGTGACCGTCGAACTGCGGCTGCCCCTGCCGTTCAGCCAGGCGCCCATCGCACAGCAGCGACAGGGTGGCGATCAGCAGCGGGTGCTCCACTGCCAGCACCCGCGCGGCCAGGGTCTGCGCGTCATCGCCGGCCAGCACCGGCACCCGTGCCTGGGCCAGCACCGCGCCGGCGTCCAGCTCGGGCACCACTAAGTGCACGCTGGCCCCGGCTTCGGCATCGCCCGCTTCCAGCGCGCGGGCATGGGTGTGCAGGCCCTTGTACAGCGGCAGCAGCGAGGGGTGGATGTTGACCAGGCGGCCACTGAAGCGCTGTACGAAATCGGCGCCAAGGATGCGCATGTAGCCGGCGCAGACGATCCAGTCCGGCGTGAACGCGGCCAGGGCATCGCCCAGCGCGGCATCGAACGCGGCGCGGTCGGTGAAGTCCTTGGGCGAACGCGCCCAGCGCTGCGCCGGCGCCACGTTCAGCAGCGCGGCCGCGTCGGGCTTGTCCGACAGCACCGCCACCACCTGCGCGTCCAGCCGGCCCGCGGCGATGGCGTCCAGGATGGCCTGCAGGTTGCTGCCCCGGCCCGAGGCGAGTACGGCAATGCGTGCGGTCATGCGACGACGGCGCTACCGGGGGCGGCGAACCGTGCAGACACGTCCGGGCGCAGCAGCACCACCAGGGCGTACACGCCCAGGCCGATGCCCAGCGCGCCGCCCAGGCAGGCGGCGCCGGATGCGACCAGGCAGAGGGTGCGCCGCTGCCGGTCACCCAGTGCGCGCGCGGCCACCAGGCTGAGCACGGCGAACGCGCCGATGACCACGGCGAAACCGGCAAACACCACCGCCAGCAGCGCCGGCGAGGCATTCGGGTCGGTGCTGCGGCTTTCGCTTACGTAGCCGCCCACCGCGCCCAGCAGGAGCAGCAGGCACAGCAGCACCTGCACGCCGCCATAGACGTAGAACAGGATCTTCAGCGTATGCAGGTGGCCGTTGATCTGGATGTCGGTCCAGCCACGGGGAGCGTTCAGCGGGGGCGGTACGGCGGCCATGGCGGTCTCAGCGGCGGGTGGGGGCGTTGGCTTCGAAGGCGGCCTTCACCTGCGGCCGCAGCAGCACGATCAGGGTGAACACGCCCAGCACGGTGCCGAACGGGGTGAACAGACAGGACACGCCGGCCACGACCAGGCACAGCAGGTAGCGGCGGCGCTGCTGCAGGCAGCGCCCGGCCCAGGCGATGCACGCCGCCAGCGCCAGGCCGCAGGACACGATGCCGCCGCCCATGACGATGAACATCCAGCCCATGAAGCGCTGTTCCTGCAACGAGGTGGGCTGGCCGTTGGAGTTCATCGGCAGGGTGCCGTTGAGCATCAGCACGCCCATCACGATGTGGAACACGAAGATCAGCGCGAACACTGCCGCCAGCCCCGCCACCACGTAGTGGAAGATCGACAGCAGCCGCAGGTGGTTGCTGTCCTCGGCGGTGAGCACCGGCGCCGCGGGGGCGGGCGCCGGTGGCGACAGGTCGTTGGCGGTAGGGGGCAATGCGTCCATGCGGGCTCCTTTGTGCCGGATCAGCCGATGCGGACGCGTTCTGCGCCGGCAGCGGGGGTGACCTGGCCGATGGTCCAGTGCTGCAGGCCCTGCGCCTGCACGGCAGCCGATACCGCCTCGACCTGGTCGGGGGCAACGATCAGCACGAAGCCGATGCCGCAGTTGAAGGTGCGCCACATTTCGCTGTCCACCACGGCGCCTTCCTTCTGCAGCCACTGGAACACCGGCGGCAGGGTCCAGGACGAGGCCTGGATATCCAGGCCCAGGCCTTCGGGCACCACGCGGATGATGTTCTCGGTCAGGCCGCCACCGGTGATGTGGGCCATGCCGTGGATCGCCTCGCCGTGCGATTTCAGCAGCGACAGGATCGGCTTCACGTACAGGCGGGTCGGCGCCATCAGCGCATCGACCAGCTTCACCCCGTCTTCCAGCACCAGGTCGGCCGGCTGGCCGGCGCGGTCATAGATGCGGCGCACCAGCGAGTAACCGTTGGAGTGCGGACCGGAGGAGGCGATGCCGATCAGCACGTCGCCGGCGGCCACGCTGGCGCCATCCTTCAGTTCGCTCTTTTCCACGGCGGCCACGGTGAAGCCGGCCAGATCGTATTCGCCCGGGGCATACATGTCGGGCATTTCAGCGGTTTCGCCGCCGATCAGGGCGCAGCCGGCCTCGGTGCAGCCGTTGGCAATGCCGCCCACCACCGCCGCAGCGGTGTCGATGTCCAGCTTGCCGGTGGCGAAATAGTCCAGGAAGAACAGCGGTTCGGCGCCCTGCACCAGCACGTCGTTCACGCACATGGCCACCAGGTCGATGCCGATCGTATCGTGGCGGTTCAGCTGGTGGGCCAGCTTCAGCTTGGTGCCCACGCCGTCGGTGCCCGACACCAGTACCGGTTCGCGGTACTTGTTGGACAGGTCGAACAGGGCGCCGAAGCCACCCAGGCCGCCCATCACTTCCGGGCGGAAGCTGCGCTTGACCAAAGGCTTGATCCGCTCGACCAGCTCGTTGCCGGCGTCGATGTCGACACCCGCATCACGGTAGGTGAGGGGGGAAGGGGCGGAAGACGGGGTGTTGGTCACGGGCGTCGGCGCTGGCAGGGGTTGAACGGGCGATTTTAACAGGCCGGATTGGCGCACAGGCCGTATTCGGGCAACAATTCCCCCCGGATACGTCGAGCCAATGGATGTCCTGATGCGCCGCAGCCTGTTTCTCCCCCTGCTTCTGGCCCTGAGCCTGCCGGTGGCCACGATGGCCCAGAGCGGCCTGCGAACCGAAGGCGATGTTGCTACCGCCAGCGGTGCCTATGAAGCCGAAGTCCCGGTCAACAGCCAGGCCGAGGGCGACCGCAACGGCGGCCTGGCCCGTGCCCTGGGCGTGGTGCTGGGCAAGCTGTCCGGCGACCGCAGCGCAATGAGCCGCCCCGGCGTGGCGCAGGCGCTGCGTAACGCCAAGGACTACGTGGCCAGCTACGACTACAAGCAGGACCAGAGCGTGGGTGCCAGCGGCGCCCCCAGCTACCGCACCCTGCTGGTCGCGCGCTTCCGCGAAGACGATGTGGATGCGCTGGTCTCGGCCCTGGGCCTGCCGCTATGGCCGCAGCCGCGGCCCAAGCCGGTGGTCTGGATGGCCGTGGACGATGGCAGTGGCCCGCGCCTGGTAAGCGTGCAGCAGGCCAACGCCGCCCGCCCACTGCTGAACCGCGCCATCGAGCGCGGCTACAAGCTGGGCCTGCCCAGCGGTGGCGCGGCCGAACAGGCGCTGGTGGGGGCCATCTGGCGCCAGGACAGTGCCGCGGTGGCCCGCGCTTCGTCGCGCTACGCCCCGCCCATGCAGCTGATCGGCAAGCTGTACCGCGCCAACGGCGGCTGGCAGGCCGACTGGGTGTTCGTGGACAACGGCCGTGAACTGAACAAGTGGACCAGCAAGGACGCCAACGCCATGCGCGCGATGGCCGCCGGTGCCGACGGCGCCGCCGATGCGCTGGTGAAGCGCTACGCCAAGGCGGGCGCGGCCACCGGCCAGGCCGGCAGCTACCGCGTGGTAGTGACCGGCATCAACGGCAGCGATGATTACCTGCGCCTGGCCGCGGGCCTGCGCGAAGTGCCGGTGGTGCGCAATGTCACCCCGCTGCGCGCCACGGCCGACCATCTGGAACTGAACCTGGAAATGACCACCGGTCTGGCCGGCTTCAACCGCATGCTGGGCGACAACGGCGTGCTGGTGCCCTCGGCCACGTTGCCGGCGCTGCCCACCCCGCTGGATGACAGCACCGGTGTGCCGGTGGCGCCGCCGGTCAGCAACGAGTACCGCCTGCGATGATCCTGAGCCCGGAGGCGGAAATCGCGCAGTTCCTGCGGCGCCTGAAGTATGTGGCCGTGGCCCTGCTGGTGGGCTGGGTGGTGTTGCTGCTGGCCCCCATCCTGACCCCGTTCGTGCTGGCCTTGGCGCTGGCCTGGCTGGGCGACCCGCTGGTGGATCGGCTGGAGGCCCGTGGCCTGTCGCGCAACACCGGCGTGGTGCTGGTGTTCGTGGCGATGGTCCTGCTGATCACCGGGCTGATGCTGGTGCTGGTGCCGATGATCGAGCGCCAGATCACCACCCTGGTGGCGGCCGTGCCGCAGGCGCAGGCGTGGCTGATGCAGAAGGGCATTCCCTGGTTCGAGCAGAAGACCGGCCTGGAAGTGATGCAGTGGATGGACCCGGATCGCCTGATCGAATGGGTGCGCAGCCACTGGCAGCAGGCCGGCGGCTTCGCCACCACGTTCATGGGCTACGTCTCGCGCTCGGGCTTCACCGTGGTGACCTGGGTGGTGAACCTGGCGCTGCTGCCGATCCTGGCGTTCTACTTCCTGCGTGACTGGGACAAGCTGGTCGAGCGTGTTGCCTCGGTCATTCCGCGCAACCATATCGGCACCATCAGCAACCTGGCGCGCGAATCCAACGATGTGCTGGGTGCGTTCATCCGCGGCCAGTTCCTGGTGATGGTGGCGCTGGGGGTGATCTACGCCGCCGGCCTGTCGCTGGTCGGGCTGAAGCTGGGCCTGCTGATCGGCCTGGTGGCCGGTCTGATCAGCTTCATTCCCTACCTGGGCGCGACCACCGGCATCGTGATGGCGGTGGTGGCCGCGCTGGTGCAGGCGCAGGGCATCGACCTGAAGCTGCTGCTGCTGGTGGGCGTGGTGTTCACCGTGGGCCAGCTGCTGGAAAGCTACGTGCTGACCCCGCGCATCGTGGGCGACAAGATCGGCCTGCACCCGGTGGCGGTGATCTTCGCGGTGATGGCCGGCGGCCAGCTGTTCGGCTTCCTGGGCATGCTGCTGGCGCTGCCGGTGGCGGCGGTGAGCAACGTGCTGCTGCGCTATGCACACCAGCGCTACCGCCAGAGCGAGCTGTACGCGGGCGAGAAGCCGTCCATCGTGCTTGATGGCGTGGTCGATGCGCCCCATATCATCGTCACCCCTTACGAGAACGGCCCGGACCCCAGGTGATTGGTGTGCCGCAACTTCCGCTGGCCCTGCATTACCCGCGGGACCAGCGTCTGGAAACCTTCATCGGCGCGCCGGATGGCGCGCTGGCGCAGCTGCGTGCGATCGCGCTGGGCGCCAGCCACGATTGGGTGTACCTGGAAGGCGCGGCCGGCACCGGCAAGACCCACCAGGCTTTGGCCATGTGTTCGACCGCCGAACAGGCGGGCCGGCTGCCGACCTACGTGCCGCTGGCCAGCGTGGCGGGCCGGGTGCGGGTGGCACTGGAAGGGCTGGAACAGCGCGAGTTGATCGCCCTGGATGGCCTGGATGCAGTGGCCGGCGACCGCGAGGACGAGGTGGCGCTGTTCGATTTCCACAACCGTGCGCGCGCGGCCGGGGCGACGGTGCTGTACACCGCGCAGGCGGCGCCGGGCGAGCTGGGGTTGTTGCTGCCGGACCTGCGTTCGCGGCTGGGCCAGTGCGTGCGCGTGCTGCTGCAGCCGCTGGACGAAGAAGGCCGCGCGGCGGTGTTGCGCGAGCGCGCGCTGCGGCGTGGGCTGGCCATTGATGAGGCCGCCATCGAGTGGCTGCTGTCGCACACCGGGCGCGAGCTGGGTGGGCTGATTACCCTGCTGGACTGGCTGGACCGCGAATCGCTGGCGGCCAAGCGCAGGATCACGGTGCCGTTCCTGCGGCAGGTGCTGGAAGAAGGCCGCCCGCGTTACTGAGGGTGGGGTTTTTTTGTTGCAGGGCTGCTGCCCTGCACCCGTGTAGAGTCGAGCCATGCTCGACTGAAGCAACGTCAACGTCAACGTCAAAGGCCGGCTTCCTGGGGGGAGGCGGGGCGGTGTGGGCTTGCAGGACACGCCGTAAACCCGTCCATGGGGGCTCGTAGGCGCCATCCATGGCGCCTGCGGTCCTGCAAGCCCACACCGCCCCGCCTCTGACAGCTCCCTGCGGCTGTTGGTAGGTGTCGACCTTGGTCGACACAGATGAGCGAGCGCAGCGAAGCGACCCGCTTCTGCTTTTCTTTTTCTTTTCCGTGGCTGGACGCCCACGGAAACTGTCAGAGGCCGGGCGCGGCTTTGCAGTCGAGCAAGCTCGACTCTACCGATCAGGCGACCAGCCACGAGGGGCTCAGCCGTTGGTGGCCAACTCCGCGTCCAGCGCGTGCAGGCGATCGACCGTGCCGACGTCGGTCCAGCGCCCGCGATGGTGCTGTCCTGTCATCAATCCCTGCGCCATGAAATGCTTCTGCAGCGGGACCACCGAGAACTTCGGCGGCTCCCGCTCGCTGCCCGCGGCATCGCCGATCACCGCGCGCCAGTCGGCCACGATCGATGGCCGGTACACGCCGATGCCGGCATAGGTCAGGCACGGCCCGGCACGGTCGTGGTGCAGCAGACCCTGCGCATCCAGCCGGTAATCGCCCTGCGGGTGCTGCGCAGGGTTGTCCACCAGCACCAGGTGTGCCTGGCCCTGCGGCTCGCGCGGCAGCGTGGCGAAATCGAAATCGGTCCAGATATCCCCGTTCACCACCAGGAACGGTGCATCACCCAGCTGCGGCAGGGCATTGAGGATGCCGCCCCCGGTTTCCAGCGGCGTAGCGCCTTCGTGCACGAAGTGCAGGCGCAGGCCCCACTGGCTGCCATCGCCCAGCGTGGCCGGGAACTGCTCGGCCAGCCAGGCGGTGTTGACCACCACCTCGCGTACGCCCAGCGCCGCCAGGCGTTCCAGGTGCCAGGCGATCAGCGGTTTGCCGGCCACTGCAAGCAGCGGCTTGGGCGTATGCAGGGTGAGTGGACGCATGCGCTCGCCCAGGCCGGCGGCAAAGATCAGGGCCTTCATCGCAGCGCCTTCAGCGGGCCACGCGCAGCGGCGCGGCATGTTCGGCCAACGCCGGCTTGATCCGCGTTTCCAGCAGCTGCTGCAGCGGCGCCAGTTCGCGGTAGCGCGGCAGCACTTCATCCAGATAGCCGATGAAGCGCGGCACGTCGTCCAGGTAGTGGCCCTTGTTGTCGCGGTAGCGCAGGCGGCTGAAGATGCCCAGGCACTTCAGGTGGCGCTGCACGCCCATCCAGTCGGCATCGCGCAGGAAGGTGGCGCGGTCGGGCACCGGCAGGCCGGCCGCCTGCGCGCGCTGGTGGTACAGCGCCAGCCAGCCGTCCACGCGCGGCAGCGGCCAGCTCAGGAAAGCGTCCTTGAACAGGCTGACCGCGTCGTAGGCAATCGGGCCCCGCACCAGATCCTGGAAGTCGAGGATCGCCGGGCCGTCGTCCACCGGCATCAGGTTGCGCGGCATGTAGTCGCGATGGGTCATCAGCTGCGCCTGGCCCAGCGCGTTGTCCATCAGGCGGCGCTGCACCAGCTGCAATGCTTCGGCTTCGCGACAGTCCAGGGTGATGCCCAGGTGGCGCTGCAGGAACCATTCTTCGAACAGGCCGGCATCGCGCTGCAGCAGGGCCTCACCGAAGTGGCCGAAATCCTCGGGTACGGCAATGGCCTGCAGGCGCAGCAGCTGGTCGATCGAGCGCTCGAACCAGGCGTCGGCATTGCGTTCGTCCAGCACCTTGGCCAGGGTCGGCCCGCCCAGGTCTTCCAGCAGCAGGAAGCCGGCGTCCAGGTCCTGGGCCAGCAGCCCGGGCACGCGCAGGCCGTGGTCGTGCAGCAGCCCGCGCATGCGCAGCCAGGGCTGCGGATCTTCCAGGCCGGGCGGGGCATCCATCACGATGTGGCTGCCGCGCGTGCTGGTGATGCGCCAGTAGCTGCGCAGGCCGGCATCGACCGAAGCGCGTTCGACCACCGCGTGGGCGTCGTCCAGCTGGGTGCGGGCCCACTGCAGGCGCTGCGCGCTGCGCTGGGGATCGGAAGCAGGTTCGGTCATGCAGGCGGTTCCGGGCGCGCCAGGCGCGCCACGCTCAGGAAAGAGAAAAGGGGGATCAGCGGCGTGGGCTGAACAGGCGCATCAGCGCCAGCACGGCCACCGCGCCGACCACGGCACCGAGGAAGCCGGCCGGCTCGCCGGGGCGGTACCAGCCCATGTACTGGCCGAACCACCCGGCCACCAGCGCACCAACGATGCCCAGCACGATGGTCAGCAGGCAGCCCATGCGGTTGTTGCCGGGCATGAAGAAGCGCCCGAGCAGGCCGACGAAGAAGCCGACCAGCAGGATGTACAACCAGCTGCTGCTGCCGAAAAGACCATTCATGCGCGTGGTTTCCGCTGGGGGTGGACGCAGCCTAGCAAGGCCAGGCTGCGCCCGTCACGGTGTGCCGCGATCAGCAGCAGCCGTGGTCGCCGTGGCGGGTGCCACTGTCGGCGGCCACCGGCGAACCGCTGGTCTCGCCGCGCAGGCTGGCAGCGTAGTGTTCGCTGATGACCTTGGACACGCAGGCGGTGACCTTCTTGCCCATCGGAATGTGCAGGAACTCGTTCGGGCCGTGGGCGTTGGAGTGCGGGCCAAGCACGCCGGTGATCATGAACTGGGCGCCCGGGAACTTCTCGCCCAGCATGCCCATGAACGGGATCGAGCCGCCTTCGCCCATGTACATGGCCGGCTTGCCGAAGAAGGCCTGGCTGGCATCGTCGATGGCCTGGGTCAGCCACGGCGCCATGGCCGGGGCGTTCCAGCCGGTGGAGGCCTTTTCCAGGTCCAGGGTGACCTGGGCGCCGTTCGGCGGGTCGCGCAGCAGCGCTTCCTTCAGCAGTTCGCCGCAGGTCTTGCCGTCGGCGGTGGGCGGCAGGCGCAGCGACAGCTTCACCGAGGTCTGCGGGCGCAGCACGTTGCCGGCCGATTCCAGCGGCGGCATGCCGCCGATGCCGGTGACCGACAGGGCCGGGCGCCAGGTGCGGTTGAGTACCAGCTCGGCCAGGTCGTCGTTCATCGGGCGCAGGCCGTCGACCATCGGGAATTTCTCGAAGATCTCGGTATCGACCACTTCGGCGGCGCGCTTGGCCTGTTCCTGGCGCTCGGCCGGGATCTCCACGTTCATGCCGTCGATCAGGATGCGGCCGGTGTCCTGGTCCTCGATGCGCGACAGGATCTGGCGCAGCAGGCGGAAGCTGGACGGGATCACGCCGGAGGCATCGCCGGAATGCACGCCTTCGTTGAGCACCTTCACGGTGAAGTTGCCGCCGGTCAGGCCGCGCAGCGAGGTGGTGCACCACAGCTGGTCGTAGTTGGCGCAGCCCGAATCCAGGCAGACCACCAGCGAGGGCTTGCCGATGCGGTCGGCCAGATGGTCGACGTAGGCCGGCAGATCGTAGCTGCCCGATTCTTCGCAGGCTTCGATCAGCACCACGCAACGCGCGTGCGGCAGGCCCTGGGCCTGCAGGGCCAGCACGGCGGCCAGCGAGCCGAAGATGGCGTAGCCGTCATCGGCGCCACCGCGGCCGTACAGCTTGTCACCGCGCAGCACCGGGGTCCACGGGCCCAGGTCGTCGTCCCAGCCGGTCATTTCCGGCTGCTTGTCCAGGTGGCCGTAGAGCAGGATGGTGTCGTCGCCGGTTTCCGCGCCGGTGGCCGGAATTTCCAGGAAAATCAGCGGGGTACGGCCTTCCAGGCGGACCACTTCGACCTTCAGGCCGGGCAGCTGCTGGGCCTTGGCCCAGTTTTCCATCAGGGTGACCGCCTGTTCCATGTAGCCGTTCTGCACCCAATTGGCGTCGAACATCGGCGACTTGTTGGGAATGCGGATGTAGTCGACCAACTGCGGGACGATTTCGCTGTCCCACTTTTCATTGACGAATTGGCCGAGCTTGGCGCTGTCCATCTGAAACTCCGGTTGCATGGCTGATCCGCGCATTCTACGCCTGTGGTGGGGGTAGGGTTTTTCCTACACGACGTCGGGTAGTTGGCTGGCTTTTAGAAATCTGTGAAACCGATAGGCTGTGCACATGTGGTGACGGACACTGTTTCGGCCGACGGGATTGCCGGTCGGGACGGCCAGAACCACAAGGAGATACACGTCGTGCCTTGGAGTGTCGTGTTAAGGGCGCTGGTGCTGGGAATGTGGATGCTGGGGGCGCAAGCCGCCGAGCCCATCGACATCAACCGGGCCGATGCCCAGGCGCTGCAGCAGGGACTGTCGATGGTCGGGGCCAGGAAGGCTGCGGCAATCGTCGAGCACCGGCGCACACACGGCCCGTTTCACCGCGTAGAGGATCTGGCGCAGGTGAAGGGGATAGGGACAGGAATCGTTGAACGGAATCGACAGCGGATCACCGTCGGCAACAGGTTGTTGCCCGCGGATCCGGTACCCGGATCGGTACCGGTGCGAACCGTACCCAGGCGATGACATCAGGATCGTCGGAACCGGCAGGAGGCGGGTTCACCGGTCGCGGACAGGAAGGCCGTGACCACCGACCGTCGCACGGAGGCGACACCAATCACCAGGATGGTGGCATCACAGACCTGTGGAAGGGGCTGAGATACAAACAGGACAGACGCGGCCGCGTGCAGGACGCACCATTCCCATACCGCAGGACGCGGGGAATGGCAGCAGGCCGACAGGGACGTGACGATTGCCCGGTACGACACATGGTGGTGTCGCCGGGCAATTTCTTTTTCTGCGCACGGCCACGACGTGGCGATGGTGTAGCGTGGGGGCTCCCCATGGAATGGAGCCACCGGATGTTCCTTCATCGTCTTGCGTTGCCGTTGGCGCTTGCCCTGGCCTGCGCCACCGGTGCGGTCAGCGCGTCCACGCCTGCCGCTGCAACGGCTACGACCAGCGCCGAGGTGCGCGGGCCGACCGATCTTAAGCCCGGCGAATATCTGTGGCACCCGGAAATCTCACCGTCCGGCCCGATCGTGCTGGTGGTCAGCCTGGATGAGCAGCGCGCCTATGTGTACCGCAACGGCATCGCGATCGGGCTGAGCACGATCAGCTCGGGCAAGACCGGGCACGAAACGCCCACCGGTGTGTTCACCATCCTGCAGAAGGACAAGGACCACCGCTCCAACCTCTACAACAGCGCGCCCATGCCCTACATGCAGCGGCTGACCTGGGACGGCATTGCCCTGCACGGCGGCAGCCTGCCCGGTCACCCGGCCTCGCACGGCTGCGTGCGCCTGCCGCAGGCCTTCGCGCAGAAACTGTTCAGTGCCACCCAGCGCGGCGACACGGTGGTAGTGGCCGATGCCAAGAGCGCGCCGATGACGTTGGCTTACCCGGCCGTGCTGGCGCCGGTGAATGCCAAGGGCCAGGCGCTGCCGGACGGCGAAGCAGGCAGCGCTGCCGCGGCGTGGTGGAACGATGCCGCCGCGCCTGCCGGCCAGGTCGGCATCCTGGTCAGCCTGCAGGACCAGCGCCTGTATGTGCTGCGCGATGGGGTGATGATCGGCGAATCGCCGCTGCGTGCCGACGCGTTGCCGGCGTTCCAGGGCACCACGCTGTTCGTGATGGGGCAGGGCTACAGCGATACCCCCAGCCCGCTGGATGCACAGCAGCGCTTGCACCAGTGGACCGCGTATCCGCTGCTGGGCCAGGACAGCGCACAGGCCACGCCGGACCTGCTGGCCACGCCCTCGCTGCCAATGGCGCTGCCAGCCGATTTCGCCCACCAGCTGTACCAGGTGCTGGTGCCCGGCACGACCCTGCTGGTGACCTCGCTGCCGGCGGTACGCCCAAGCGCGGCTGAATCGGGCATGCAGCCGGTGTTGGAATCGGAACCGGCCGCGCCCACGTCGAAGAAGTCCTGAGCAGATTGCCGTCACCCATGAACGTTTCACGCACGTGCTGGCGGGCCGCTGGCGGCCTGCTGGCGATCCTGGCCGGTGCAACCTCTGCCGCCACACCGCCGGCGGCGGCCACCACCAGCACCGAAGACCTGACCGCGCTGCTGGCACGCACCGCGCCCAATGCCGACCGCCAGGTACTGAAGCTGGCGGCAACGGCGTTGCGTTGTTCCCTGCAGCGCCCCGAGCTGGGCGTCAGCGGCGAACGGCTGGCGGTGATCGATTACTCGCGGCCGTCCACCGAGCAGCGGCTGTGGGTGTTCGACCTGGCACGCCAGCGCCTGCTGTTCGAGGAGTGGGTGGCGCACGGGCGCAACAGCGGTGGCAACCGCACCGAACATTTCTCCAACCGCGATGGCAGTTTCATGTCCAGCATCGGGGCCTTCACTGCGAAGGAGACCTACATGGGCGGCAACGGTTATTCGCTGCGCCTGGATGGGCTGGAGCCGGGCTACAACGACCTGGCCCGTGATCGCGCGATCGTGATCCACGGCGCGCCCTACGTGAACCCGACCGTGGCGCGGCTGCAGGGGCGGCTGGGCCGCAGCCTGGGCTGCCCGGCGGTGCGGCTGTCGGTGTCGCGGCCGCTGATCGATTCGCTGCGCGGTGGCGCCCTGGTGTTTGCCTACTACCCCGATCCGGACTGGCTGAAGCATTCCAAGCTGCTGGACGGCAGCTGTGGCGGCGCGAGCTGACACACGCACCTACAATGCGGGGCATGGACACCGATTCCCCGCTGCACACCCCGAGCCAGGTGATTTCCAGCCTGGACTACCGCCGCGAACGCTGGCGCAACGGTCTGGGCTGGACCCGCGAGATCCTGCGCCTGCCGGCGCACGGCGATGACTGGGCGCTGCGCCTGTCGGTGGCCGAGATCGAGCAGGATGCTGCGTTTTCGGCGTTTCCCGGTGTGGAGCGCGAACTGGTGCTGCTGCATGGCAACGGCGTGCGGTTGCGCTTCGAAGATGGCCGTGTGGCCGATGTGCTGCCGCCGCACGGGCGCGTGCGCTTTGCAGGCGAGCAGACGTTGCAGGGGGAACTGGTGGATGGCCCCACCCACGATTTCAACCTGATGTGGAAGCGCGATGTGCTGCAGGCCGAGCTGCTGCACCGGCCACTGGTGGGATCGATGTTCTTCTTCTGCGAACCGGGCGTGGCCTGGGCGCTGTACCTGCTGGCCGGGCATGCCGACTTCGGCGCCGACAGCGGGCTGCCGCCGCTGCAGGCCGGGGATACCGCATGGTTGGCCGCCGGTGAGCGCCAGCGCCACGCGTTGCAGGGCGGTGGTGAGTTGTTGGCGATACGGGTAACGAGCGCCGGGTAACGCCGGGCCATGTGTGGATGGGGTCAGAGCCCTTTCCTGCGGAAAGGGATCCGACCCCTCAATACACGTCGCGACGGTAGCGGCCGGCCAGCAGCAGTGCTTCCTTGCCTTCGGCACCCAGCACCTGCTCGATCACCGCATCCACTGCCGGGGCCATGCCCTGCAGGCTGCCGCAGACCAGGATCGTGGCGCCTTCATCGACCCACTGCCGCAGCGTTGCCGCTTCGGCCAGCAGCCGGTCCTGTACGTAGCGGTGCGCGCCGCCATCACGGCTGAACACAGTATCCAGCCGCTGCAGCGTGCCATTGCCCTGCATGGCCTGCAGTTCGTCGCCGAAGTGGAAATCGTGGGCCGCCGAGCGTTCGCCGAACAGCAGCCAGGTGAGCTGCGCGCCGGCACGGGCACGTTCGTGCAGGTGCGCGCGCAGGCCGGCGATGCCGGTGCCGTTGCCGATCAGCAGCAGGGGCACGTCGGCGGCCACGCCATGGAAGTTGTCGTTGCGGCGCAGGCGCAGCTGCACCGGTTCGCCGATGGCGGCGTGGTCGCACAGCCAGCCACTGCCGATACCCGCTGTACCGTCGGCACGCAGCTGGCGGCGCAGCAGCAGTTCCAGCGCACCGTCGGCCATCACCGATGCGATGGAGTACTCACGATGCGGCAGCGGCTGCAGTGCCGCCAGCAGGCCGGGCAGGTCGCCGGGTGCCACCAGGTTGGGCAGGTGCGAACGCGCAACGCGGTCGAGCAGGGTCTGTCCGTCGTCCAGCTCCAGGGCCGGATCGAAGCCGTTCGATTGCAGCCAGTCGCGCGTGCTGTGCGCGGCGTGCTGCGGGCCAACTTCGGCGATGTCGCCGGCCTGCCACGGCGCATCGCTGCCCGCCGGCGGCTGCAGGCGCAGCCAGTACACCGGCCCGCCCAGGCTGCCCGGATTGAGGTGCGCGCGCTGAAGCAGCGTCCACGGCTGATATTCGGCCGGGCTCCAGTCGGGCAGTTCGCTGGCACCGCCGCCGATCTGCCCCAGCAACTGCTGCCAGTGGCGCAGTGCGGCCGGGTCGGCATTGTCGACCTCGACCACATCGAACATCGGATGGGCACCGTGCTGGCGCAACCACGTATCGAGCTGGTGACCGAAGGCGCAGAAGTGCCCATAGCTGCGGTCACCCAGCGCCAGCACGCCGTAGTGCAGGTGGCCCAGTGCGGGCGAGGCGCTCATCGTGCTGCGCAGGAAGGGCAGGGCATGGTCGGGCGCATCACCTTCACCGGTGGTACTGGCAATGAACAGCACACGGGTGCTGTCGGCCAGCAGGGTGCCATCCACTTCATGCAGGCCGCGCAGGCGCACTGGCAGCCCGGCCGCGCGCAGGGCCTCGGCGCTGCGTTCGGCCAGCTCGCGGGCGAAGCCGGTCTGGCTGGACCAGACCAGCAGCAAGGGTGCGGCACCATCGGCGATGCGGTCGTCGCGGCGGCGGCCGCGCCACCACACCGCCGTGCACGCCAGCGCGTACAGCACCAGGGCGATCAGTGCGGCATGCCAATGGCGCGGCGTCGGGGCACCCTGCCACCAGGTTTCCCCCAGGTGCAGGCGCAGCAGGGCAATGGCGGCCACGGCCAGCAGCGCCAGCACCAGTAGATTTCCCAGCAGTGCGCGCGAGGGACGGCGGCTCATGCGGCCTGCTCGTCCAGCAGGCGCTGGAAGGCGCTGCTCAGATGTTCCTGTGGGCCGCCGGTACTGCGCAGCAGATAACGCACGGCCAGCCCCTCGCGCTCGGCCAGCGCCATGCCGGCGGCCTGGCCCAGCACGGTGAGCGCGGTGGCCCAGGCATCGGCATGCATGGCGTCGTCGGCCACCACGGTCACGGCCGCGGCGACCTGGCGTACCGGCATGCCGGTGCGCGGGTCCAGGCTGTGGCTGTAAGCCTGGCCGTCGGCGCTGTACTGGTGCCAGCGGTCGCCCGAGGTGGCCACCGCTTTGCCGTGCAGCGCGAGCACGCGCGGTGGAAGCTTGCTGGCGGCATCTTCTTCCGGCGCCGATTCCACCAGCACGCGCCATGTCCGCCCATCCGGCTTGTGGCCATAGCCGGCCAGTTCGCCGCCCACTTCGATCAGTGCCGCATCGATCTGCTGGCTGCGCAGCCACGCCGCGACATGATCCACACCGAAACCCTTGGCGATCGCCGACAGGTCCAGTTCCAGTCCGCCTGGTTGCAGCAGCGCGTCGCCCTGCCACTGCAGGCGCTGCCAGCCGCAGCGCGCGCGCGTGGCCTGCAGGACATCGGTGCTGGGCAGGGCGCGTGGACCGGCATGCGCGCCGAAGCCCCACAGCGCCACCAGCGGGCCCACCGTGGGATCGAAGGCACCGTCGCTGGCGGCGGCGATGGCCTGCGCACACGCCAGCACGTGGCGGGTTTCGGCCGGCAGCACGCAGTACTGGCCCGCCGGCGCGCGGTTGTAGCGGCTCAGGTCGGAACCGGGTTCCCACGTGCTCATCTGCGCGACCACATCGTCCAGGCGGGCCTGGATGCCGGCATGCAACGGATGCAGGTCGCGCTGGCGCGGCGCCACCAGCGAAACGCTCCAGGTGGTGCCCATGGTGGTGCCACCCAGGCGGGCGATGTCGAGCGAGGTATCGGTCATGTCAGGCGGGCAGGCGGCGGTACCGGGGACAACCAGGCACCGCCGCGGTTCGGTTACTGCGGCAGGACTTCCAGCGTAGCGACGTAGCTCAGGCGGCGCTTGGCGGCCTGCTTCACCGATGTCTTGTTGTCCTCGGTGCCGGTTTCCAGCCAGTACATGCCGGCTTCCGGCCAGGTCACCTTGATCTCGCCCTTGGCGTCGCTGGTCACCTTCAGTTCGTCCTGCGCATTGCGGTAGCGGGTGGCACCGCGCACGATCTCGAAGTCCAGGCCGGCGGCCGGCTTGCCATCGACCAGCACGCGGAAGGTCGATTGCTCACCGGCGAACAGATCATTGGGGTGGCCGATGGCCACCAGCTCGATGCCACGGTTGGTCGGCTTCAGCGCGGTGTCGTTCGGCGCGCCGTTGGTGACGAAGGTTTCCACCCGGCCCACCGACTGGCTTACTTCCAGCTTCTTCGCATCCTTGGGCAGTTCGCCGAAGGTGGCGGCGGTGCCGCGCCAGCGCTTGCGTTCGCCGTTCAGTTCGTAGGTGGCGAACAGGCCATCGTTCACCGAGGCGATGCGGTAGGTGCCCTGCTGCTTCAGTTCGATGTCGAACACGCTGCGGTACTTGCCGGTGGCCGCGTTCTGCGGCTGCACGGTGCTGCCGTCCGGCGCGGTGATCACCAGCGATTCCAGGCGCAGCGGCACGTGGTTGAAATAGAACAGGTCGTTGGACACGGCGCCATCGACGGTGATCCACGGCGCGTTGCCGGCGATCACGGTCTGCGAGGGCAGCAGCCAGGCCTTGTGGGCCAGGGCGGAGAACGGAAGAGCAGCGGCCAGGGCGGCGGCTAGGACGAGCGTGCGCTTCATGCGGAAGACTCCAGGGACGTTGGGTGGGTGGGGGGGGGGGCCCCAAAGGACAGGAAAGAGGGAGAGCCCCCCCCCCGG
>NZ_JACVUD010000044.1:0-32972 GCF_016624905.1 Stenotrophomonas sp. S49
GGCCCGGCCTGCGGGCCCCCCCGCCGCCCCCCCCCCCCCCGCTACCGGGGGCGGTGCAGGCTGACGGGGTAGCGCCGGACCATGCCCGGCGGCTGCGGTTCAGGCAATCGCGGCGCTGGCCGGCGGCGCGGGTGCCAGGCAGTCACGCACCGGGGCGAAACTGCGCCGGTGCTCGGCGCAGGGACCGTGCGCCCGCAGCGCGGCCAGGTGCGCCGGGGTGCCGTAGCCCTTGTGCTGGTCGAAGCCATATTCAGGATGGCGCACGTGCAGATCCTGCATGTAACGGTCGCGCGAGACCTTGGCCAGGATCGAAGCGGCCATGATGGCGCGGTCGATGCCATCGCCGCCCACCAGCGCCTGCGCCGGCAGTACCAGGCCCTTGGGCACGACGTTGCCATCGATGCGGGCGAAGCCGGCCACGTGGGCCACCGCGGCCACCACATCGCGCATGCCCTGAAGGGTGGCCTGGTAGATGTTCAGCCGGTCGATGGCCTGCACATCCACCAGCACCACGTTCCAGGCCAGTGCCCGTTCCATGATGCGGTCGTACAGCTGGTCGCGGCGGGCGGCGGTCAACTGCTTGGAATCGTCCAGGCCGTTGATGCGCGGGCGCGACGGGTCGAACACCACCGCCGCCACCGCCACCGGGCCGGCCAAGGGGCCGCGGCCGGCCTCGTCCACGCCGGCCACCAGGCGTTCGGGCTCGACCACGGCCGTCCCGTCGAACAGCGCCAGACTGGCCGCAGCGGCCGCGCGGCGGCTCATGCGGCTTCCAGCGTGCGCAGCAGCAGCTCACCCACCGCGTCGGCCGCACGGGCCGAGGCATTGCGGCGCAGGCGTTCATGCAGGCGCGCATAGGTGCCCTGCAGGTCGGCCACCCGCTGCGGGTGGTCGAACCACTGCTGCACGGCCGCCGCCAGCGCGTCGGGCGTGCAGTCGTGCTGCATCAGCTCCGGTGCCAGGTCCTGCCCGGCCAGGATGTTGGGCAGGGCGAATCGATCCACCTTGATCAGGCCCAGCGCCTTCACCAGGCGATAGGTCAGTTCGTTCACCCGGTAACCGACCACCATCGGCCGTTTCACCAGCATCGCTTCCAGGGTGGCCGTGCCCGAGGCTAGCACCACCACATCGGCGGCGATCATCGCCGCCCGTGCCTGGCCATCCAGCACATGCGAATAGGCCACCGGCAGCGCCGAGCGGGACAACTGTTCTTCAATCAGGCGGCGGCAGGCGGCATTGGCGGCGGGTACCACCACGTGCAGGCCCGGAATGCGTTCGGAGACCTGCCAGGCGGCTTCGAAGAACGGTTCGCCCAGGCGCGAGATCTCGCCCAGGCGGCTGCCCGGCAGAACCGCCAGCACCTTGGCCGAGGCCGGCAGGCCCAGCTCTGCACGTGCCGCATCGCGATCACCGTGCAGCGGGATGTCGTCGGCCATCGGGTGGCCGACGAAGCGTGCGTCGATGCCATGCCGCGCATAGATGGGCGGTTCCATCGGGAACAGGCACAGCACCAGGTCGGCGCTGCTGCCGATCTTCTCGGCACGCTTCTCGCGCCAGGCCCAGACCGAGGGGCTGACGTAATGCACGGTGGGCACGCCACGCTGCTTCAGCCAGCGCTCGATGCCCAGGTTGAAGTCAGGCGCGTCGATGCCGATGAACACGTCCGGCTGCCATTCCAGCGCACGCTGGCGGAACGCCGAACGCAGCTTCAGCAGGCGCGGCAGGTGGCGCAGCACTTCGGTCAGGCCCATCACTGCCAGTTCGCTGGCGTCGTGCCAGGTCTGGCAGCCGGCGTTGCGCATGGCATCGCCGCCGATGCCGGCGAATTCGGCATGCGGGAAGCGTGCCTTCAGCTCGCGCACCAGACCGGCACCGAGCAGGTCGCCGGAGGCCTCACCGGCTACCAGCGCGATGCGCAACGGGCGCTCGCTGAGCACCCGCTGTGCAGGCACGCTGCCGGCCATCGAGGCCAGCGGGATCACGTCGGCGCCGGCCGGCGCCTGGCCGGTCGTGCTGCTCATCGCAGCAGGGGCCTCTCGGCATGCTCGATGAAGTCCAGCATGGCCTTCACGTCGTCGCTGCCCTGTGCCTGTTCGGCCAGCTGCTGCTTGGCCTCGGCCAGCGGCAGGCCTGCCACGTACAGCGTGCGGTAGGCACGCTTGATGGCGGTGATGCGGCCAGCATCGAAGCCGCGGCGCTTCAGGCCTTCGCTGTTGATGCCGCGCGGGCGGCCCAGCGAATCGGTGCCGACCATGGTGAACGGCGGTACATCGCCATTGGTCAGCGCACCCATGCCCAGGAACGCATGCGCGCCGATACGGCAGAACTGGTGCGCACCGGCGAAGCCGCTGATGATCACGTAGTCGCCCACGGTCACGTGGCCGGCCAGGGTGGTGTTGTTGGAAAACACGCAGAAATTGCCGACGTGGCAGTCATGCGCCACGTGCGTGTAGGCCAGCATCCAGTTGTCGTTGCCGATGGTGGTGATGCCACCGCCGCCGCCGGTGCCACGGTTCAGGGTCACGAACTCGCGGAACACGTTGCGGTCGCCGATCACCAGTTCGGTGCGTTCGCCGCTGAACTTCTTGTCCTGCGGTTCGCCGCCCACGGCCACGTGGCCGATGAAACGGTTGTCGCGGCCGATCCGGGTCGGGCCATGCACGCTGCAGTGCGGACCGATCTCGGTGCCGGCGCCGATTTCGACATCGGCGCCGATGAGGGTGAACGCACCCACGCGCACATCGTCGGCCAGGCGCGCCGAGGGATCGATAACGGCGGTGGGATGAATCAGGGGGGCGTTGATGCTCATCTAGCTCCTCCGGCCTGGGTTATTCGCGGGTGCCGGCGCACAGCACCTCGGCGCAGGCGACCACTTCGCCATCGACCTTGGCCACGCAGTCGTACACGGCCATGTTGCGGATCACGCGCTTGATTTCCACGTGCATTTCCAGCACGTCGCCCGGCACCACCTGCTTGGTGAAGCGGGCCTTGTCCACCTTCACCATGTAGAACAGCTTGGACTGCGAATCGCGGCCCAGGGTGAGCTGGGTCAGCACGCCGCCGGCCTGGGCCATGGCTTCGATGATCAGCACGCCCGGCATGATCGGCTGGTTGGGGAAGTGGCCCTGGAAGAACGGCTCGTTGATGCTGACGTTCTTGGTCGCCACGATGGTGCGCTTTTCGTAGTCGATCGACAGCACCTTGTCCACCAGCAGGAACGGGTAGCGGTGCGGCAGCAGGGCCTGGATCTGCGTCATGTCCGGCAGGGTCTGGGTCTGGCTCATTCTTTCTCCTTGCTTACAGACAGGATGCGGCGGGCCAGTGCATCAAGCTGCTTGAAGCGCGCGGCGTTCTTGCGCCACGTGCGGTTGTCGGTGAGGGGGGTGCCGGACGAGTACTCGCCCGGTTCGGTAATGGAGTTGCGGACCACCGATTTGCCGGTGATCACGACCTTGTCGCAGATTTCCAGGTGGCCGACCACGCCGACGGCGCCGCCGAGCAGGCAGTAGCGGCCGATCTTGGCGCTGCCGGCAATGCCGGTGCAGCCGGCGATGGCCGAGTGCGCGCCGATCTGCACGTTGTGGGCGATCTGCACCAGGTTGTCCAGGCGCACGTCTTCGGCCAGCACGGTGTCTTCCAGCGCGCCACGGTCGACGCAGGTATTGGCGCCGATCTCGCAGTCATCGCCGATACTCACGCCGCCCAGCTGCGGCACCTTGATCCACTTGCCGGCGTCCATGGCCAGGCCGAAGCCATCGGCGCCCAGCACGGCGCCGGGGTGGATGCGCACGCGCTTGCCCAGCTTCACCCGGGTGACCAGGGTGACGCGGGCGATCAGTTCACAGCCGCTGTCCAGGCTGCAGTCTTCGCCGATGATGCTGCCGGCGCCGACGATGCAGTTCTCGCCCACCACGCTGCGTGCGCCGATGGTGACGAACGGGCCGATGTGGGCGCTGGCAGCCACCTGCGCCTGCGGGTCGATGACCGCGCTGGGGTGGATGCCGGGCTCGCGCAGCGGCGCGCTGTCGAACAGCGCGGCGATCTTGGCGAAGGTGGTGTAGGGATCCTTGGCGATCAGTGCCGCGCCGGGGGCGGCCTCGGCATCGTCGGCGCGCAGCACGACCAGCGAGGCGTGGCTGTCGGCCAGCTGGGCGCGGTAGCGCGGGTTGGCAAGGAAGGTCAGCTGGCCGGCACCGGCATGGGCGAGGGTGGCCACGCCATGGATGGCAGTGGCGGGGTCGCCATGGACTTGCAGGCCGAACTGGTCGGCGAGTTGCTGGGCGGTGTAGGTAGGAGTATTCACGGCGGGAGTTTACCGTGTGACGCCAATCCGGTCATGCGGGGCTGTTCTGCGGCCAACGGCAGGGCCCCTCGTGGGCTGTCGCACAAGGCTCCGTGGCAGGGTCGGACGGGTGGGGCCAGCGGGGGACGGCGCAAGTACGTCCATGTAGCCTTGGTCGCCGCATCCATGCGGCTCACACCCCCGCCGGTCCCACCCGTCCGACCTCCGACAGTCTGGTGCGAGTGCCAGCCACGGAAAGACAGAAAAAATCAAAAGCAGCTCGCTTGCCACGTGCGCGTTGTCTCCACAAGCGAAAACGCCGGGCAGAGCCCGGCGCTTCGTAACCCGTCTGGTGGAGAGCCCCCCCTTTGTCAAGGGGGGCGCGCCCACGGCGCGGGGGATAGGTGGAATGCGGGGGCAGTTCTGGCGAACCACCCAGCGGTTCGTCAGAACTGCCCGCCGAAGGTGAACTGCAGACGCTCGATCTCGTCGCCGTCTTCCTTCTTCAGCGGGAACGCGTAGCTGATCGAGATCGGGCCGACCGGGGCGCGCCACAGCAGGGCCACACCGGTGGACACGCGCAGCTCGTTGGCC
The DNA here is from genome assembly GCF_016624905.1 of Stenotrophomonas sp. S49. Taxonomy (NCBI): domain Bacteria; kingdom Pseudomonadati; phylum Pseudomonadota; class Gammaproteobacteria; order Lysobacterales; family Lysobacteraceae; genus Stenotrophomonas; species Stenotrophomonas sp. S49. Next base: position 4,877 of record NZ_JACVUD010000044.1, read on the forward strand.
TTGAAGTTGTCCACGCCGTTGTAGACGTTGCCGAAGTCGACGAAGGCCGACACGCGGGCCGACGGGCTGTCGAACAGGCGCGGGAAGTAGGCTTCGACCGAACCGACGGTCTTCAGCGAACCACCCAGCGGCTGGCCGTTGGGGTAGCTCTGGGTGACTTCGCGCGGGCCCAGGGTGTTGTCTTCGAAGCCGCGCACCGAGTTGGTACCACCGGCGTAGAAGTTCTCGTAGAACGGCAGGCCCGAGGCGGTCACTTCGCGCAGGTTGCCCTCGAGGTCCGGCACCAGCGCGGTCTTGTCCTTGCCGTAGCTGTCGCCGTAGCCGATTTCGGCGCGGGTGTTGATGACCAGCGACGGGATGATCGGCCAGTACTTGCTGATCTGGTAGTTCAGCTTGAAGTACTCGACGGTCGAGCCGGGCAGGGTGGTTTCCAGGCCCACGCGCTGGTAGGTACCGCGGGTCGGCATGAAGTAGTCGTTGCGCGAGTCGCGCGCCCAGCCCAGTTCCGTGCGCCAGGCATGGAAGGTCTTGCTGCCCATCACGTTGATGTAGTCAACGATCGACTGCGGCGTGGTACCCGGGTAGGTGGTGATCTGGTTGCTGTCGATGCCGAACATCAGCGAGACGGTGTCGGTCTCGGTGAGCGGCACGCCGAACACCACCTGCGCGGCACCGTTGGTGCTGTTGTACTGCGCGGTGTTGAAGTCGGAGTAGTCCAGTTCACGCCAGGACAGGTTGTAGCCCAGCGACACGCCGTCATCGGTGAAGTACGGGTTGGTGTAGCTGAAGCCGTAACGCTGCAGGTAGCTGCTGCGCGAAGCCTCCACCGACACGCGGTTGCCGCCGCCCAGGAAGTTGTTCTGCGACAGCTGCACCGAAGTGGTCATGCCGTAGGACTGCGAATAACCCAGGCCGAACACGAAGCTGCCCGACGTGGTTTCCTTCACGTTGTAGACCACGTCCACCTGGTCGTTGCTGCCGCTGACCGCCGGGGTTTCCACGTCCACCGATTCAAAGTAGCCCAGGCGCTGCAGGCGGATCTTGGAACGGTCGATGGCGGCCTGCGAATACCAGGTGTTCTCGAACTGGCGCATTTCGCGACGCATCACTTCGTCGGAGGTGCGGGTGTTGCCCTTGAAGATGATGCGGCGCACCGACACGCGCGGGCCCGGCACGACCTGCATGTTCACCGCCACGGTCTGCTCGGCGCGGTTGGTGGTCGGGATCGGGTTCACCTTGGCGAACGCGTAGCCGATGTTGGACAGCGAGTTGGTGATCGAGTCGGAGCTGAACTCCAGCAGGGCGCGCGAGAACGTATCGCCGGCCTTCTGCACGACCATGCGCTCGACATCTTCCTGCGGCAGGATGGTGTCGCCGCTGACCTTGATGTCGGAGATCTTGTACTGGTTGCCCTCGGTCACGCCGGCCGTCACGAACATGTCGCGCTTGTCCGGGCTGATCGAGACCTGGGTGGAGTCGATGCTGAAATCGACGTAGCCACGGTCCAGGTACCAGGAATTGAGCTTTTCCAGGTCGCCGGACAGCTTTTCCTTGGAGTACTGGTCATCGCGGCGGTACCACGAAGCCCAGTTGTGCTCCTTCGACTCCCAGATTTCCAGGATGTCGCGGGCATCGTACTTTTCGGTGCCGACCAGGTTGACGTGGCGGATCTTGGCCGCCTTGCCTTCCTTGATGGCGATGGCGATGTCCACGCGGTTGCGGTCCAGCGGGCTCACCGTCGGGGTGATTTCCACGTTGTACTTGCCGCGGTCGTTGTACTGGCGACGAAGTTCCTGGGTCACGCGGTCCAGGCTCAGGCGGTCGAAGGTGCCGCCTTCGGTCAGGCCGATGTCGGACAGGCCCTTCAACAGCTGGTCGCTCTTGATGTCCTTGTTGCCGGTGACGGTCAGCTTGTTGATCGCCGGGCGTTCCTTCACGGTCACCACCAGGATGCTGCCCTGGCGGTCCAGCTGCACGTCTTCGAAGAAGCCGGTCTTGTACAGGGCGCGGATGGTGTCGCCGATCTTGCTGTCGGTCACCGTCTCGCCGCGTTCCACCGGCAGGTAGGTGAACACCGTGCCCGAGCTGATGCGCTGCAGGCCGTCGACGCGGATGTCGCTGACAGTGAAGGGCTCGGCAGCCTGGGCCAGCACGGGGGCGCCGGTGACGGCGGCGAGGGCGAGGGCCAGCAGGCGGCGATTGGGGAGTCGCGTCATGTCACGTCCGGTAGGAAGGTCGATTTCATTGGTGCGGGATGCCGACGCTGTAGACGGCAACAACGTGGAAAAGTTCATCGCGGGACCAGGCCGAGGATGTCGTTGTAGAACGCCAGTCCCATCAGCCCGGCCAGCAGCGCCAGACCGATGTACTGTCCGGCGGCGATGGCACGCTCGCTCAGCGGGCTGCCCTTGACCAACTCAATAAGGTAATACAGCAGGTGCCCGCCGTCCAAGATGGGAATGGGCAGCAGGTTGATGATGCACAGGCTGAGCGACAGCAGCGCCAGGAACTGCAGGAACCAGTCGAAGCCGCGCTTGGCCGAGATGTTGGCCACGCGGGCTATGGTGACCGGCCCGGAAACGTTCTGCAGCGAGGCCTTGCCGGTGACGATGCGGGCCATCATGGCCAGCGAATCGGCGCCCAGGCGGCCGGTCTCGCGCACCGCGGCCGTGACCGCATCCAGCGGGCCGTAGCGCATCAGGGTGTCGTAGGGCGGGCTGTAGGTGCTGGCGAAGCCCACGCCGATCTGCCACTGCGGCTGGCCCTTGCCGTCCTTGCCCTGGCGCGGGGTGACTTCCAGCGCCAGGCGCTCGCCGCCGCGCAGGACTTCAATCATGCCCGGGCCGCCATGGCGGCCCAGTGCCTGGATTTCGGGGCTGACCTGTTCTGCGCTGTCGATGCGCTGGCCGTCGATGGCCACGATCAGGTCGCCGGCCTGCAGCTGCCCGGCCACGGCCGAATCGGCGGTCAGGCTGTCCACCAGCGCCGGCTGCATCCACGCCTGCCAGTGCAGGCCGGCCAGCAGCGGCACGCGGCGTTCGTCGAAACCGGCTGGCAGCTGCGACAGCGGCAGGGTGCGGGTCTGTACCTGGTCGGCCAGGTCGACCACCTCCAGCGTCACGTCGCGGCGGTCCATCGCGGCGGCGGTCAGCGCCATGCTGGCCTCGCCCAGGGTGACAACGCTGCGGTCATCCACGCGCAGCAGGCGGTCGCCGCTGACCAGGCCGGCGCTGGCGGCCATGCCGGTGGCGCGGCCCAGGGTGGCCGAATAGTCCTGCTTGCCGATCACGAACATCGCCCACAGCAGCAGGATGCACAGCAGCAGGTTGGCGGCGGGGCCGGCGGCGACGATGGCGATGCGCTGCCACACGGTCTTGTGGTTGAAGGCCTGGCCGCGCTCGTGCGGGTGTACTTCCACCTCGCGCTCGTCCAGGAACTTCACATAGCCGCCCAGTGGCAGGGCGGCGATGGCGAATTCGGTGCCGTGCTTGTCGCGGCGCGACCACAGCGGCCGCCCGAAGCCGACCGAGAAGCGCAGCACCTTCACCCCGCACATCCGGCCCACCCAGTAGTGGCCGAACTCGTGGAAGGTGACCAGCAGCCCCAGGCTGACAATCATCCACCAGACCGATCCGATGAAGTCAGTCATGCAGGCTCACAGTGGCGGACAGGTTCGGAAGCGTCATTCGGTTCGTCGAGGCGTTCAGGCGGCGGCGATGGCGTTCAGGGTCAGGTGGCGTGCCCGCTGGTCGGCGGACAACAGGCCCTCCAGTGTATCGGCTGGCTCGCTGGGCAGTGTTGAAAGAGCGTTAGCAACCAGCGCCGGAATGGTCAGGAAACCGATCCGGCCCTGAAGAAACGCTGAAACCGCCTCTTCGTTGGCGGCGTTCAGCACTGCCGGGGCGGTGCCGCCGGCCTGCATGGCCTGCCAGGCCAGGGCCAGGCAGGGGAAGGCCTCGGTATCCGGGGCCTCGAAATCCAGCCGGCCCTGGGCCAGCAGATCCAGCCCGCCCACGCCCGATTCGATGCGCTGCGGCCAGCCCAGGCCCACCGCCAGGGTGGTGCGCATGTCCGGCAGGCCCAGCTGGGCCAGGGTGGAGCCGTCGACAAATTCGACCAGCGAATGCACCAGGCTCTGGGGGTGTACCAGCACCTCGATGCGCTCGCCCGGTACGGCGAACAGGTGGTGGGCCTCGATCACTTCCAGGCCCTTGTTCATCAAGGTGGCCGAATCGACCGAGATCTTTGGGCCCATCGACCACTTCGGGTGCGCCACGGCCTGGGCCGGGGTGACCTGGGCCAGCTCGGCGCGGCTGCGGCCACGGAACGGGCCGCCCGAGGCGGTCAACAGGATGCGGCGCACACCGGCGCCGTCCAGGCTGGCATCGCGCGAGCGCAGGCACTGGAAGATGGCGCTGTGTTCGCTGTCGATGGGGATGATTTCGGCGCCGGCCTGGTCGGCGGTGCGGGTCAGCAGTTCTCCGGCCAGCACCAGCGATTCCTTGTTGGCCAGCAGGATGCGCTTGCCCGCAGCGGCGGCGGCCAGGGTCGAGGACAGCCCGGCGGCGCCGACAATGGCGGCCACCACGGTGTCGCAGGCGTCGCTGGCGGCCAGCTGGTCCAGAGCAGCCGCACCAGCGTGCGCTTCGGTGGCCAGGCCGGCCTCGCGCAGGCCGTCGCGCAGCGGCGCGAACAGGGTCTCATCGGCAATGACCGCGTGCGCCGGGCGATGCACCCGGCACAGCGCCAGCAGCGCCTCTACCTGGCGGCCGGCGGCCAGCACGGTGGCCTGGTACTGCTGCGGATGGCGGGCGATCACGTCCAGCGTGGAGGCGCCGATGGAACCGGTGGCGCCGAACACGGCGACCCGGCGGGGGTGTGCAGCAACGTCCATGGTCAGAACCCGAAGATTTCCTTGCCCAGCGCGAACACCGGCAGGGCGGCCAGCACGCCGTCGATGCGGTCCAGCACGCCGCCGTGGCCCGGAATGAGGTGGCCCGAATCCTTGGCACCGGCGTGGCGCTTGATCAGGCTTTCATACAGATCGCCCAGCACCGAGGCGAACACGGCCACCACGGCGGTGACCAGCAGGCCCGGCAGGTGCGCGGTGTCGACCCCGGCCAGCAGGCCCAGGCCGACGGCCACGGCCACGCCGGCCACCAGCCCGCCCAGCAGGCCTTCCCAGGTCTTGTTGGGGCTGATGCGCGGGGCCAGCTTGTGCTTGCCGAAGCGGCGGCCGGCGAAGTACGCGCCGGAATCGGCGGCCCAGACCAGGGCCAGCGCGGCGAACAGCCACAGGTGGCCGTTGCCGCTGCGCGTGGTATCGACATCGCCACCGGCGTGGATGAGTACCAGCGCCGCCCACGACGGCACGATGGCCAGGGTGCCGGCCAGCAGCTTCAGGATGCGGGCCGGGCTGCCCGGCTGCGCGCCGAACTGGTAGAAGCGCAGCCACAGCAGGGCGCACAGCCACCAGCCCACGCCCACCAGCGTGGCGATCTGGTACAGCACCAGGCTGCCTGCATCGGCCCAGACCAGCAGCACCATCAGCAGCAGGTTCAGCACCAGCAGCACGGTACGGGCCAGGGTGTCTTCCACGTCGGCCAGCTTCAGCCATTCCCAAAGGCCAACAAGGAATACAGCGGCCGCAGCAGCGGCCAGCCACTGCGTGGGCAGCAGCAGGATCGCGGCGATGGCGACCGGCGCCATGATCAGCGCGGCGAGGACTCGGGTCTTGGTCATGGGTTGGACGTCTCGGTGGCCATGGCGGCGATCTGGGCGCTGGTCAGGCCGAAGCGGCGCTCACGGCTGGCATAGGCGTCCAGCGCCTGTTGCAGCAGGGCGGCGTCGAAATCCGGCCACAGCGCTTCGGTGAACCACAGCTCGGTATACGCCAGCTGCCACAGCAGGAAATTGCTGATCCGGGTATCGCCACCGGTACGGATGAACAGATCCGGCGGCGGCAGGTCGGCCAGGGCGACCTGGCGGCCCAGCAGCGATTCGTCGATCTGCTCGGGCAACAGGCGGCCGGCGGCCACTTCCACCGCCAGTGCGCGGGCGGCACGGGCGATGTCCTGGCGCCCGCCATAGCTGGCGGCGATGGACAGGGTCAGGGTGGTGTTGTCGGCGGTGCGCTGTTCGGCCAGCTGCATGCGGCTGACCAGGCCGGCGCCGAAGCGCTCGCGTTCGCCGATGAAGCGCACGCGCACGCCGCGCCGATGCAGCTCGTCCACTTCGCGATCGAGCGCGCCGAGGAAGAGCTTCATCAGGGCATCGACCTCGTCCTGCGGCCGGCCCCAGTTCTCGCTGGAAAACGCGAACAGGGTCAGCGCCGGAATGCCCAGTTCAAGGCAGCGCTCGATGGTGCGGTTGACCGCGCGGGCGCCGGCGCGGTGGCCGATGACGCGCGGACGACGGCGCTGCTGTGCCCAGCGCCCGTTGCCATCCATGATGATGGCAACGTGGCGGGGCAGGGCGGCCGGCAGAGGTGGCGGGACTGAAGGCATCGACTTCAGACCGACAGCAGTTCCTTTTCCTTGTCGGCCACGACTTTGTCGACATCCTTGATGTTGCTGTCGGTCAGCTTCTGGATGTCGTCTTCGCCGCGCTTCTTTTCGTCTTCGCTGATCGCCTTGTCCTTGACCAGCTTGGCGATTTCCTTGTTCGCATCCTGGCGGATGTTGCGGATGGCGATCTTGGCGCCTTCGCCTTCCTTCTGCACCTGCTTGGCCAATTCCTTGCGACGCTCTTCGGTCGGCGGCGGCATGTTGATGCGGATCGCGGTGCCCAGGGTGTTCGGGGTGAACTCGGCGTTGTACAGGCCCTTCTCGATCTCCTTGATCATGCTCTTGTCGAAGGGCGTGACCAGCAGGGAGTGGGCGTCGGCATTGGAAATGGACGCGACCTGGTTCAGCGGGGTGCTGGCATTGCCGTAGGCATTGACCGTCACGCGGTCCAGCAGGGCCGGCGTGGCGCGGCCGGTGCGGATGGAGGTGAGGGTGTGCTTCAGAGCGTCGATGCTCTTGGCCATGCGCGTCTGCGCGTTGTTCTTGATGTCGTTGAGCATCGCCCGGGTCCTGGATGTAACTGGAATCGGGCGATTATAGGCGAATACGGGACGCTGCCGGGCCTGGATCGGCCCGGGGCCCGGTTGCCGCTCAGGCTCAGGCCGGGTCGCGGCCCTGCACCAGGGTGCCGATGTTGGCGCCGTTGAGGATCTTCAGCAGTTCGCCCGGCTGGCCCATGTCGAACACGCGCATCGGCAGGTCGCTGTCGCGGGCCAGGGCGAAGGCGGCGGTATCCATCACTTCCAGCCCGCGACGGATCACTTCGTCGTAGCTCAGGCTGTCAAAGCGCACCGCGTCGCTGTACTTGTTCGGGTCCTTGTCGTACACGCCATCGACCTTGGTTGCCTTCAGCAGCAGGTCGGCGCCGATTTCGATGGCGCGCAGGGCGGCACCCGAATCGGTGGTGAAGAACGGGCTGCCGACGCCGGCGGCGAAGATCACCAGACGGCCCTTTTCCAGGTGGCGGATGGCGCGGCGGCGGATGTAGTCCTCGCACACATCGTTGATCTTGATGGCGCTCATCACGCGGGCCTTGGCGCCCAGCTTTTCCAGCGCGTCCTGCATGGCCAGGGCGTTGATGACCGTGGCCAGCATGCCCATCTGGTCACCGGTGACCCGGTCCATGCCGCCTGCGGCCAGGCCGGCGCCACGGAAGATGTTGCCGCCGCCGATCACCAGGGCCACTTCGGCACCGGCCTGCTGGGCCTCGATCACTTCACGGGCCAGGCGGTTGATGATCTTCGGGTCGATGCCGTAGTCCTCATCTCCCATCAGCGCCTCCCCGGACAGTTTCAGAAGGATGCGGCGATAGGCGAGCTTGGACATGAGGACCTCGGGTGCGTGGAAATCGCGGGCGATTCTACGCGCATGCAGCGCGCGGCCAAAGCGTTTTGTGCGCTGCGGCGCGATTTGGCGTGATCCCCCGGCCCGGGCCAGGGGATCCATTCAGCCAAGCTCGAGGCCTGCAGTCGCCGACAGCTCATCATGCCCCAGTTCGCCGGGCGAGCGGGCGATGACCCGGTTGCGGCCCAGGTTCTTGGAGCGGTACAGCACGTCATCGGCCGCGCGCAGCAGGTCCTGCACGGTGGCAAAGCGCTCGTAGCCGCCCTGCGTGGCCACGCCGGCGGAGAAGGTCACGAACAGGGGCCCGCTTTCGGCTTCGGTCATCGGGGTGGTCACGATGTTCGCCAGCACCCGGCGGATCACGTCCAGGGCCATCGCTTCGCTGGTGTTGGGCAGCAGGGCCACGAACTCCTCGCCGCCGAAACGGGCGACCGTGTCGCTGTTGCGCAGCTGGCCCTGCAGCTTGGCGGCGAAGGCACGCAGCACTTCGTCGCCGGTCAGGTGGCCGTGGGCGTCGTTGATCTTCTTGAAGTCATCCAGGTCGATGAAGGCCACCGACAGCGGCCAGCCGTGGCGCCCGGCGCGCAGGAATTCCTGCTCGAGCACGGCTTCCAGCTGGCGGCGGTTGAGCACGCCGGTCAGCGCGTCGCGGTGGGCCTGGTCGGCCAGCCGCTTGGCCCGGGCCTCGAACTCGTCGGCGCGGCGGCGCGCCTGCTCGGCATCCTGCATCTCGCGCAGGTTGCGCAGCGTGGTCAGTTCCTGTGCGTGGTCGATCAGTTCGCGCACGCGCTGCGGCGAGCTCAGGCCGGTTTCAAACAGGCTGGCGATGTCGGGCAGGGCGTCGCTGATGCGCGCCAGCACCTGGTCGAAGCGGGCGCTGTCCAGCTGCAGCTGGTCATGCACCTGGTGCAGGGCGCGTTCGCGCGCGGCGTCGGCATCACTGTCCAGCCAGATATCGGCCACCGCACCGGACAGCTGCACGCAGGCCTGGAACGGGGTGCTTGCCGCTTCGGCATCTTCGCTGTGGCGGATGCTGTCCACCAGGTAGCGCGGCAGGCCCCATTCCTCGGCCACCCACGCGCCCACGTCGGCATGGCTGCAGCCCAGTGCCTGGCGCTCGCGTGCGACCAGGTCGGGGTTGTCCTGCGCTTCGCGCAGCAGCGGCAGGTAGCGTTCGGATTCGGCCTGGGCCAGGCACAGCACGCCCATGTCCTGCAGCAGCCCAGCCAGCATCAGCTCTTCCAGCCGGCGCAGGCCGCGGGCCTGGCCCAGCTGGCTGGCGGCCAGGGCGCTGAGGATGCTTCGCTTCCACGCGCGCTGGCGCAGGTCGTGGTCGGCGCCGCCGCCGGCGGTCAGGCCCTGGGTGACGGTGAAGCCCAGCGCCAGGCTGATGGTGGCGTTCAGCCCCAGCATGGTCAGCGCCTGGCCGAGGTTCTCGATGCGGCGGCGGCTGGCGTACAGGGGCGAGTTGGCAATGCGCAGCATGCGAGCACTCAGCGCCATGTCGATGGCGATGATGTCGGCGGCGGTGGCGATGTCCGCTTCCGGGTCCTGCGCCAGTTCGATGATGCGCAGGGCAATACCGGGGGGCGAGGGCAGGTTGCGGCACAGCGCCAGGGCAGCAGTCAGCTCAGGAGGCATGTCGGATCGTCAAATTCCATTAGGACAAGAATACTTAGGAATGCATCACAGTTTGCGTTTTTCGTTCCTGCTATGTGACTGCGAATTCCCCTGTGCCGAGTATCGGCTTGAATCGCAAACAACGCAAAGGTATCTGGCGCGTGAGTGCGCACCTGTGCTGTGCAGCCACGGCTTCACAGGTGCCGCAGGCACAAAAAAAGAGCCGCGGTTTCCCGCGGCTCCTTCTGGTCAGCTCACAGCCGGTGGGCTGGAATCAGACCTGCATGGCCTTGGCAACTTCGGCGGCGTAGTCTTCCACCACCTTCTCGATGCCTTCGCCCACGATCAGCAGCTGGAAGCCCGCCACGTCGGCGCCGGCGGCCTTGACCACCTGCTCGACGGTGGTTTCGCCCAGCACGTAGGTCTGGCCGTACAGGGTCACTTCGCTGACGATCTTGTTGATCTTGCCGCTGATGATCTTTTCCAGGATGTCGGCCGGCTTGGACTTGTCCTTCTCGGACATCTTCGCCAGTTCGATTTCCTTTTCCTTCTCAACGAAGTCGGCCGGAACGTCGGCAGGCTTGTTGTGCGGCGGCTTCAGCGCAGCCACGTGCATGGCCAGGCCACGGGCCAGCTCGACGTCGCCGCCGATCAGGTCGACCAGCACGCCGACCTTGCCGTTGGTGTGCACGTAGGCGCCGATGTTGCCGGTGGTGTCGACCTTCACCATGCGGCGGATCTGGATGTTTTCACCCAGGGTCTGCACGGCGGTGGCGCGGGCTTCTTCCACGGTGCGGCCGTCGGCCAGCTTGGCAGCCTTCACGGCTTCGACGTCGGTGGCGCCAGCGGCCAGGGCGGCAGCGGCGACGGAGTCGACGAAGTTCTTGAAGTTGATGTCGTTGGCGACGAAGTCGGTTTCCGAGTTGACTTCGACCAGCACGGCCTTGCCGCCGTCCTGGGCCAGGCCCAGACGACCTTCGGCAGCCACGCGGTCAGCCTTCTTGTCGGCCTTGGCAGCGCCGGACTTGCGCAGGGCTTCAGCAGCGGCGTCGATGTCGCCGCCGGCTTCGGTCAGCGCCTTCTTGCATTCCATCATGCCGGCGCCGGTGCGCTCGCGCAGTTCCTTGACCAGGGAAGCAGTGATTTCCACGGGATTTCCTCACGAAAGAAAGGGGTTGGGCCGGCATGGTGGCCGGCCCGTGTGACACGGTCCTGTCACGCGCCAAGGGCTGCGCGCAGGGAGGGTGGACGCCGGGCGTACACCCCGGGGCCTGGATCAGGCCTGGGCGTCGTCGCCCTTCTTGGCAGCCTTCTTCGCCGGAGCGCGGCGGGCGGCCTTGTCTTCGCCTTCGGCAGCAGCGGCGTCGGCGAACTCTTCTTCACGCACCGAAGCTGCGTGCGGAGCAGCAGCCTTGCCTTCCAGCACGGCGTCAGCAGCGGCGCGGGCGTACAGCTGCACAGCGCGGATGGCGTCGTCGTTGCCCGGGATGGCGTAGTCCACCAGTTCCGGGTTGTAGTTGGTGTCGACCACGGCGATGACCGGGATGCCCAGCTTCTTGGCTTCCTTGATCGCGATGTCTTCGTGGCCGATGTCGATCACGAAGATGGCGTCCGGCAGACGGTTCATGTCCTTGATGCCGCCCAGCGAGGCTTCCAGCTTGTCGCGCTCGCGACGCAGGCCCAGCACTTCGTGCTTGACCAGCTTCTCGAAGGTGCCGTCGGTTTCACCGGCTTCCAGTTCCTTCAGGCGGGCAACCGACTGCTTGACGGTACGGAAGTTGGTCAGGGTGCCGCCCAGCCAACGCTGGTTCATGAACGGCATGCCGCAACGCTCGGCTTCTTCACGGATGGTTTCGCGGGCGCTGCGCTTGGTGCCCAGGAACAGGACGGTGCCGCGCTTCTGAGCCACCGACGAGATGAAGTTCATCGCGTCGTTGAACAGCGGGACGGTCTTTTCCAGGTTGATGATGTGGATCTTGCCGCGGGCGCCGAAGATGTACGGAGCCATCTTGGGGTTCCAGTAGCGGGTCTGGTGGCCGAAGTGGACGCCGGCTTCCAGCATCTGACGCATGGTGACCTGGGGCATTGCAATACTCCTGATGGGGAACCTGCATTTCCGCCCGCGGTAATAGTGTGCGGGACGCGTGGAAACGCGATCGGTTCCGGGGTTGGGCTTCCCTGTTGCCTCCGTGGCCGAACTCCTTGCGGAGCACCCCGGCACGGATGGGGGCAGCAGGTGTGGATTCACCGGTGACGTCCGGTGTGGACGGTGTCCCGCGCACGGGGCGGCAGGGCATCCGGAGAATTATAGCCAGATGCAGGGGCGCGGGGCAAATGGCCCGGCCGGGCGGGGATCGGGCGGCGATCAGTAGGTGATGGTCACGTTGATCACATCGCTGTAGGTACCGGCCGGCGGCTGGCCCGCCACCGGTGGCACCCGCCCGTAGATGGTCAGCTGCTGGGCCGCGCCGGTGCCGACCCCGCCCACGGTATCCACGGTGAGGGTGTTGCCCCAGCGCTGGCTGCGGCCGGCATCGCGGTACAGCTCGTAGCCCAGATAGTAGTTGCTGCCGGCTACGGTGGTGCGCATGCGCCGGGTACTGGTGCCGGTGGGGTTGTTCTGGCCGTTGTCCAGGCTGACCTGGTAGGCGGTGTTCTTCAGGCAGGTCAGGGTCAGCCGCGCGGTCTGGTCGATGTTGGCGGCGATGCTGCCGGTGACGTTGCCGAAATTCATGGCCGTGGTGACATAGCTGCCGCACTGCGGCAGCACCGTGGCGGTAGCGGTGAAGCTGAACGCAGCGCTGGCACTGTTGGTGCCGGTGGCGCCGCCGTTGCAGGTGGCCGGCACGGTGGCGGTGCCCAGCAGCACTTCGTTCCAGGCCCATGTCAGCACCACGTTGGCGCCACTGAAGCTGCTGCTGTAGTTGCCCGATGCCAGGGTCTGGTTGGCCGGTATCTGCGCGAACAGCTGGGTGGTCTGTGCGCCGCTGCCGCCGGTCAGCAGGGGCACGTTGTAGGTCATGGTCAGTTCCTGTGCCGGCGGCGTGCCACGGGGCAGCAGGCCGGTGGCCTGGCTGTAGCTGGCGTTGTTGTAGATCTGGAAGTTCAGGCTGTCGCCGCTGCTGGTGGTCATGGTGCGCCCGCTGGCCGGGGTGCCGCCGCCACTGCCGGCGCCGATGCCCACGCAGACCCGCACCCCGGTGGTGGCCAGCAGGCTCAGTGCGGCGGTGGTGCAGTTCACGGTGATGTTGAGGGTGCCGGTACTGGGCGCGGCGGCGCCGCTGTTGACGTTGTTGAAGGGCAGGGTGGGGTTGGCCGTGGCGGTACAGGTGGCGGTGGCCCAGGCCGGTGCGGCCAGGCACAGGCTGGCGGCCATCAGCAGCAGCGCCAGCAGCCCCTTCATGGCGCCGCGCCCGGCAGGCAGCGCAACGGCGTGGGGCGCGGCGTGGCGCCGGCGGCCTGCACGTTGGGCGCATCGGGTATCCGCACGCTGCACGCGCCCTCGTTGGTGGTGACCTGCAGCACGCTGCCGGGGGCCACGTCTTCCAGGTACAGCAGGCCGTCGTAGCCCACCGTAGCCTGGCGCCCGTCCGGCAGCTGCACTTCGCTGCCCACGTCCAGCGGCTGCCCGGCCGCATCCTGCAGGGTCAGCCGCAGGGAGGGGCGCGCGCGCAGGTTGAAGGTGACCCCGGTGCCGGCACCCTGTGGCGGCGTCACCCAGTCCTCAATGCGGTCGGCGCGCATGTCCTGCGGCAGATCCAGCGTATCGATGGACACCCGGTTGCGTTGCCACGACAGCAGCGGGCTGACCAGCAGCAGGCCACGGTCGTCGGTCACCCCGATCAGGCGGTTTTCCAGCCGCACCGGCACCCCGCCCACGCCATTGGTGCTGACCACCGCAAACGCGTCGGCCACCTCGCGGGTGGCGAAGCTGTGGCCATCCATCCAGACCACGCTGCCGCTGGCGCTGCCGTAGGCGAAATTCAGCCCGCTCTGGCGCGAGGCGCCCAGCGCATAGCGGCCGACGTTGGTGAGCACGCCAACCTCGGCCAGGCCGCCCAGGCCGTCATCGCCCTGCCGCAGCTGTGCGCGCCAGCCCATGCCGCCAGCGCTGCCGTCGCCCGGCACCGGTTGGGTGATGTCGGCCACCCAGGCCTGTGCGCCGCCGTTGCGCTGGGTGGACAGGCTGGCCTGGCGGTTGTTGCCCAGGGTGGCGGTCAGGGACAGATACACGCTGCGGTCGTTGCTGCGGTCCAGGTTCTGGTTCAGCGACAGGTAGGCCGACCAGCGCGGGCTCCAGCTGCGCGACCAGAACAGGCTGGCGTAGCGGTTGTCGTCGCCGTCGGGGTAGCGCAGCCGCAGGTAGCTGGCGCTCAGGGTGCCAAGCTGGGCCAGGTCGATGCCGGCGGTGGCCTGTTCGCTGATGCTGGGCGGCAGGCTGCCCTGCAGCGCGCCCAGGTCGCGGTAGTCGCCGTGGCTGCGCACGCTGCGCAGGTTCAGGTTGAAGCGCCGGTTGTTCCAGCTGTAGCCCACGGCCCATTGGCCGCCGCGCACGCCCTGGTAGCGGCTGCGTGCATAGGCGGCATTGACCACGCCCACGCTGCCGATCTGCCACCAGCCGCCCAGGCCGGCCTGGGCCAGGCCACCGCCGCCCTCGGCATGCGCCTCGCCGGTGAAACGGTCGCTCAAGCCGCCGCGCCAGCTGGCACTGGCCACGGTGCGGTCGTCATAGGCGAAGGATGCCTCGCCGAAGCTCTCGCGCAGCCGGCCCATGCCCAGCGACCAGTCGGACAGGCCCTTGGCCAGCAGCTGCTGGGTGCCATAGAAGCTGAAATCCAGGGTCTGCATGCGGCCGAAGGCATCGGTCAGCACCACCTGGGCGTTGCCGTTGCCGCTGATGCCTGGCTGTGCCGCCAGCTGGAACGGCCCCACCGGCACCTGGCCGCTGTACTGGCGCAGGCCGTCCACATACAGCTCGACGGTTGAAGGCACCACGGCCTGGCCCAGGAACGATGGCGTGGGGGTAAGCACGCGGTAGGGCTGCAGGCCGTAGTTGCGGCCGATCTGCAGGCCGCCCAGGCGGACCTGGCGGGACCAGTCAACGAAGCCACTGTAGAAGTCGCCTACCTCCAGGCTGAGCGCCTGGTCGGGGAAATCCAGGGTCCAGCGGGTGTCCAGGCGCACGCTTTCACTGTGCCAGCGGCGGTCCTCGCTGCGCTGGTAGCGGCGGGTCACCGCGGTGTTCTCGAACGTGCCGCGGCCAATGCCGAAGACCCGGGTTTCCGAGGTCAAGGTCAGGTTGCCGCGCCCATCCACGTGGCTGCCATACAGATCGTAGTTCAGCAGCACGCCCGGCGCGGCCGCGCTCACTTCGGGGCGCGCCTGCGGGCGGCTGAGCACGGTGGTGGGCAGGGTCAGCTGTTCCAGCGGCACGTCCAGGGCCAGGGTCTGCTGCTGGGCGTCATAGCGCACCACCACGCCGCTGATCTGGTCCAGGAAGACCGGTGCCTGCCCGGGCGCGCTGAAGCCGAGCTGGCGCAGCACCTCGGGGCTGGCCTGCAGACGGCCGGCGGTTTCGGTGAAGGGCAGCAGGCCGCGCGGCGTGCTGTTCAGCACCACCGCCAGGTACAGGGTCTGTTGCGCCGTAAGCGGCGTGGGTGGCGGCAGCAGGGCATCGGCGGCAACACCGGAGACGTAGGCCGCCGAGGCGGCTGTTGGTAGCAGTGCCATGCCCAGCAGCGCGCTCACCAGCGCCTCAGCGAGCCGGTGTGGCGGGCAGGGGCGTCTGCTTGGGCGCGCCATTGAGCTTGGCCGAAATCTGGTCGTTGTCGCGGTCGATCGCCGTGCGTTCCAGCGGCCAGCGCATCACCTGGCCGGGCAGCACATAGCCCAGCAGGCCCGGGTGCACGATGCGCGGGCGGTCGGCGCTGCCCAGTGCAAGATCGGCGATCTGCGCATGGGCCGTGCCGCTGTTGCGCACTTCCACCCCGTCGCGGCCGTCGTCCAGGCGTACCAGCCTTGCCTGCAGCTGCGGCTTCAGGCGGCCAGGCGAAGGCGGCTGGATGAACACCGGAATGGAATAGCGCAGGACGAACTGCATGCCGCTGGCACGACGGGCCAGGTCCGGTACTTCGTCCACGATCAGGCGGAAGTACTGCGGCGCGTCCGGCGGCAGGTTGTCCGGGCGCATCACCCGCACCAGCTGCTGTTGGCCGGCGGCCAGTTCCTGCATGGGCGGGGTGGCCAGCAGGTCTTCGGTGGGCAGCAGCTGCTCCTGGCCGTCCTGCTGCACCCAGCGGAACACGCGCACCTGCAGTTTCACCGGCGCGGTGCCACTGTTGGTCAGCCAGAGTTCGCCGGCGCGCTGGCGTGCATCCAGCTGCAGGGTGGTCGGGGCGACCTGCAGGCTGGTGGCGGCGCGGGCCGGCGCCAGCAGCGCAAGGGCGAGCAGCAGCGCCGCGCCGATGGCGTACCACGGGCGGATCGGGTTCATCGGCACCACCCGTCAGTAGGTGATCGTGGCGGTGACGGTATCCAGGTAGTTACCGGCGGAGGCGTTGTTGGTGCTCAGGTTGCCGATCTGGCCATACACCGTGTACGGCTGGGCCAGGCCGGTGCCGATGCCGGCCTGGGTATTGGTGCCGGACGTGGCACCCCAGACCAAGGTGTGCGCTGCATCGCGATAGAGCTGGTAGCCCACGTAGTTGTTGGCCGTCACCGTGGCGTCAGTGTTCTTCATGCGCCGGGTGGTGACGTCGTTGGCGGTACCGGCATTGGCGCCGGCGTTCAGCGAGATGGTGTACGGGGTCAGGGCCGAGCACTGGGCGGTGACCGTGCCCTGGCCGTTGGTCGGCGTGGCCGTGGTGGACGCGGCGGTGCCGAAGTCCACGTTGGTGGCGGCGGCGGCCGTGATGGTGCAGGCCTTGGTGACGATGAGGGTCACGTTGAAGGTGGTGGTATCGGCGGCGGCGGCGGGGCCGGCCAGCAGCAGGGCCAAGGCCCACGGCAGGGTGGAACGGACTGCGGATCGCATGGACAACCTCCCTGACCCGAAGGTCTGTTGAACAGGGCGAGGGCGGTGCGGGGGCACCGCGCTGACGTCAGTGTCCCCAGAGTTAAGACACTAAGTGTCTGTATTTCGTGAGAAAAATGCGTGGCAAAAGGCCAATCTCATCACGTTTTCACATTCCTTGCCGGAACCGTGCATTGGCCTGACCCTCAGTTGGCCGGCGTTCGTTCAGATTGCAGCTGGATCGGCGATAATGGGTGCCATGAGCGTGAATCTGAAAACCCCGCAGGAAATCGAGATGATGCGCATCGCCGGCCGCCTGGCCAGCGAAGTGCTCGACATCGTCACCCCCCACGTCAAGCCCGGTGTCACCACCGAGGAACTGGACCGCATCTGCCACGACCACATCGTGAACGTGCAGGGCGCCACTCCGGCCAACGTCGGCTACCGCGGCTTCCCCAAGACCGTGTGCACCTCGGTCAACAATGTCATCTGCCACGGCATCCCAAGCGAAGGGAAGGTGCTGAAGGACGGCGACATCATCAACATCGACGTGACCGTCATCAAGGATGGCTGGCACGGCGACACCAGCCGCATGTATTTCGTCGGCACGCCGTCGGTGATGGCCCGCCGCCTGGTGGAAGCCACCTACGAAGCCATGTGGCGCGGCATCCGCGCCGTGCGTCCGGGTGCCACCCTGGGCGATATCGGCCATGCCATCCAGAGCTATGCCGAAGGCGAGCGTTTCAGCGTGGTGCGCGAGTACTGCGGCCATGGCATCGGCAAGGTCTACCACGATGAACCGCAGGTGGTGCATTACGGCCGCCCGGGCCAGGGCCTGGTGCTGCAGCCGGGCATGACCTTCACCATCGAGCCGATGATCAACGAGGGCACCCGCTACAACAAGGTGCTGCCCGATGGCTGGACCGTGGTGACCAAGGACCGCAAGCTGTCGGCGCAGTGGGAGCACATGATCGCGGTCACCGAGACCGGCGTGGACGTGCTGACCCTGTCGCCTGGCGAATCGCAGGTCTCCTGACCATGCTGCCGGCGGGTTCACTGCTGGACGCGCCGGCCGATTCGCTTGACGATCCCGAATGGGCGTCTGCCGCACGGCAGGCGCTGCAGCAGGCCGATGCGCGGCTGTACCGGCGCTTCGACCAGGGCGACAACATCGAACGCCTGATCGCGCTGCGCGCGCGCGCGGCCGATCACCTGATCCGCCTGGCCTGGCAGCGCTGCCTGCCGGCCGACAGCGGCCTGTCCCTCTTTGCGGTGGGCGGTTACGGGCGCGGCGAACTGTTCCCGCGCTCAGACATCGATCTGCTGGTATTCGGTGAAACGTCGGCGCAGATGGCGCACGAAGCGGCGTTGTCGCGGCTGTTCGCCCTGTTGTGGGATTGTGGCCTGGCGGTCAGCCACGCCGTGCGCTCGGCCGCACAGTGCCGCGAAGCGGCCGCCGACCAGACCGTGCTGACCGCCTTGATCGAGGCCCGCCCGATTTTGGCCGACGACGGTGCGCGCCGCGCGCTGCGTGCAGCCGTGGACGACCGCGAGCTGTGGCCGGCGCGGGCCTTCTTCCTGGCCAAGCTGGACGAACTGCGCGGCCGCCACGAACGCTTCGGCGACACCGCCGACAACCTGGAGCCGGACCTGAAGGATGGCCCCGGTGGCCTGCGCGATCTGAACACGCTGGGCTGGATGGCGTTGCGTGCGTTCGGCGTGCGCGATCTGGAAGCGCTGGTGGGTCTGGGCCACCTGGGCGCCGATGAAGCCGCCGCGCTGAAGCGCGAACGTGCGGTGCTGGCGCGCCTGCGCTTCGGCCTGCACCTGGTGGCACGGCGCCCCGAAGAGCGCCTGCGCTTTGATTACCAGAAGACCCTGGCCGCGCGCCTGGGCTTCGAAGACGACGCCGAGAACCTGGGCGTCGAGAAGATGATGCAGGGCTTCTACCGCGCCGCATCGGTGGTGCGGCGTATCAGCGACCGCCTGCTGCAGCGCTTCGAGGAACAGTTCGATGGCGAAGCACAGCCGGAACCGCTGACCGTTGGTTTTTCCCTGCGCCGCGGCTACCTGGCCGCCAACGACGCCGACTGGCCGTGCGGTGATGTCGGCCAGGTGTTCGCCCTGTTTGCCGGGTGGGCCAACAACCCGCAGGTGCGTGGCCTGCATTCATTGACCGCGCGCGCGCTGGCCGAATCGCTGCCGCTGCTGCCGGCCTACGACCAGGCCGATGCCGATGCGCGCGAGCAGTTCATGGCCCTGCTGCGTGGCCAGCGGCCGGTCGAAACCCTTTCGCGCATGGCCCGGCTGGGTGTGCTGGGGCAGTGGATTCCGGCCTTCGCCCAGGTCAGCGGGCGCATGCAGTTCGACCTGTTCCATGTGTACACCGTCGACCAGCACACGCTGATGGTCCTGCGCAACATCGGCCTGTTTGCCAGCAGCCGCGCCGACGAGCGTTTTTCCATCGCCCACGAAGTCTGGCCGCGCCTGCGCAAGCCGGAACTGCTGCTGTTGGCGGGCCTGTTCCACGACATCGCCAAGGGCCGCGGCGGCGACCATTCCGAACTGGGTGCGGTCGATGCGCGCGCGTTCTGCCATGCCCATGCGCTGAGCGGCAGCGATACCGAACTGGTGGCCTGGCTGGTGGAACAGCATCTGCGCATGTCGGTGACCGCGCAGAAGCAGGACATCGCCGATCCGGTGGTGATCCATCGCTTCGCCACCCTGGTCGGCAGCCGCGATCGTCTGGATTACCTGTACCTGCTGACCTGCGCCGACATTGCCGGCACCAGCCCCAAGCTGTGGAATGCGTGGAAGGACCGGCTGCTGGCCGATCTCTACTTCGCCACCCGGCGCGCACTGCGTGATGGCCTGGAGCACCCGATGCCAGCCGCCGAACGCGTGGCCGAAGCGCGCGACAGCGTGCGCGCGCTGGTGCGCGAGCGCGGTTACGACGATGCCACCATCGACCGCCAGTTCGCGGTGATGCCCGATGAAGGCTTCATGCGCCTGCGCCCGGAACAGCTGGCCTGGCAGGCGGCGGCACTGGTGCCGATCAAGCAGGGCCACACCCTGGTGAAGGTGCGCCGGATCAGCGTCGATGACCCCGCGCTGGAAGTGTTCGTGCACTCGCCCGACCGCGACGGTCTATTCGCCGCCATCGTGATGACCCTGGACCGCAAGGGCTACGGCATCCACCGCGCGCGCGTACTGGACGGCCCGTCGGACACCATCTTCGATACCTTCGAAGTGAGCCCGGCCGACAGCTTTGCCGATGGCAGCAGCGCCAATCTGGAAGTGGCGCTGCGCGAGGCGCTGGGCGGCGATCTGACCCGCCTGCGGCCCTCGCGCCGGGCCGTGCCGCGGCAGCTGCGCCACTTCCGTTTCGCCCCGCGCATCGAGTTCCGCGACGAACCCGGTGCCACCCGTTTCGCCCTGGTTGCCCCCGACCGCCCCGGCCTGCTGGCCGACGTGGCGTTCGTGCTGCGCAACCAGGGTCTGCGTGTGCATGACGCACGCATTGCCACGTTCGGCGAACGCGCCGAAGACACCTTCGTGATCAGTGACGAACACGACCTCCCCCTGACTGAACCTGCCCGGCAGCAGCTGCATGACGCGATGCTGGCCTGCCTGGACCCTGATCGAAACGCCGGAGACACCGCCTGATGGCAACCAAGCCCGCCAAGAAGACCGCCGCCACCGCCAAGGGCGCAGCGCCGAAGAAAACCGCTGCCGCCGCGACGGCCGCCAGGAAAACTGCTGCACCGGCGAAGAAGGCGGCGGTGAAGACGCCGGCGGCAAAGAAGCCGGCGGTGAAGAAGGCCCCGTCCAAGAGCGCCGAAGTTGCACGCGCCGAAACCATCGCCCGCAAGTCGCTGCGCAAGCCGCAGGTGCCGGGCGTGGAAGAACTGAAGTTCGGCATCGAGAGCGCCTTCGAGCGCCGCGCCACGCTGACCCTGCACGAGCTGGAAGGCTCGACCCGGCCGCTGGTGAACCGCGTGATCGATGGCCTGGAAACGGGCGAATTCCGCGTGGCCGAGCCCGACGGGCAGGGTGGCTGGAAGGTCAACGAATGGCTGAAGAAGGCCGTGCTGCTGTATTTCCGCGTGAACGACATGGCCGTGGTCGATGCCCGCCCGGCGCCGTTCTGGGACAAGGTGGAATCTCGCTTTGCCGGTTATGACGAAGCGAAGTTCCGCCGCGCCGGCGTGCGCGTGGTGCCCGGTGCGATTGCCCGCCGTGGCACCTACTTCGGCAAGGACGTGGTGCTGATGCCGAGCTTCACCAACATCGGCGCCTACGTGGGCGAAGGCACCATGGTCGATACCTGGGCCACCGTGGGCTCCTGCGCGCAGATCGGCCAGCACTGCCACCTGTCCGGCGGCGCCGGCATCGGCGGCGTGCTGGAACCGCTGCAGGCCAGCCCGACCATCATCGAAGACCACTGCTTCATCGGTGCGCGTTCGGAAGTGGTGGAAGGCGTGGTGGTCGGCCACCACAGCGTGATCGGCATGGGCGTGTTCCTCAGCCAGAGCACCCGCATCTACAACCGCGCCACCGGTGAAATCACCTACGGTTACATTCCGCCGTACAGCGTGGTGGTGTCCGGTTCGCTGCCCAGCAAAGATGGCACCCACTCGCTGTACTGCGCGGTGATCGTCAAGCAGGTCGATGCCAAGACCCGCAGCAAGACCAGCGTGAACGATCTGCTGCGCGGCCTGGCCGACTGAGCGGGGCGCCTGCATGACCACCACCGTCTACGGCCTGAAGAACTGCGACACCTGCAAGAAGGCCACCAAGTGGCTGGACCGCTTCGGCGTGGCGTACACCTTCGTTGACTACCGCGACAACAAGCCCAGCCCGGAAACGCTGCTGCAATGGGCCGCGCAGCTGGGCGGCCTGGCCGCGATGGTCAACAAGTCGTCCACCACCTGGCGGCAGTTGCCGGACAACCGCAAGGCGGCCGAATCGGACGCCGAGTGGAAGCTGCTGCTGCGCGAATACCCGCAGCTGATCAAACGTCCGCTGGTGGTCACCGCCGACGGCACGGTCAGCCAGGGCTTCAGTGACAACGGCTTCAAGGCGCGCTTCGGCGTGGGCGGCGCGTGAGCGCCGTCCTGGACCTGGCCTGCGAGCTGATCGCGCGGCCGTCGGTCACCCCCGACGACGCCGGTTGCCAGGCGCTGCTGGGCGATCGCCTGGCCGCCGCCGGCTTCCACCGCGAGCACCTGCGCCTGGGCGAGGTCGACAACCTGTGGGCCACCCACGGCAGCGGCGCGCCGATGCTGGTGCTGCTGGGCCACACCGACGTGGTGCCGCCGGGCCCGCGCGAGGCCTGGCAGAGCGATCCGTTCGTGCCGCAGATCCGCGACGGTGTGCTGTACGGGCGTGGCGCGGCCGACATGAAGGGCAGCGTGGCCGCGTTCGTGGTGGCCGCCGAGCAGTTCGTTGCCGCCCACCCGGATCATCCCGGCACGCTGGCCGTGCTGCTGACCAGCGATGAGGAAGGCGATGCCATCGATGGCGTGCGCCATGTCGCGCGTCTGTTCGCCGAACGCGGGCAACGCATCGACTGGTGCATCACCGGCGAACCGTCGTCCACCGCCACCCTGGGCGACCTGCTGCGTGTCGGCCGTCGCGGCAGCCTGTCGGCGAAGCTGCAGGTGCAGGGCGTGCAAGGCCACGTCGCGTACCCGGACAAGGCGCGCAACCCGATCCACCAAGCCGCACCGGCGCTGGCCGAACTGAGCGCGCGGCGCTGGGACGAGGGCTATGAGAGCTTCCCGCCGACCAGCCTGCAGATCTCCAACATCCACGCCGGTACCGGTGCCAACAACGTGATTCCCGGCGTGCTGGAGGTGGATTTCAACATCCGCTACAACCCGCACTGGGACGCGCCGAAGCTGGAAGCAGAGATCAGCGCGCTGCTGGACCGCCACGGCCTGCAGTACAGCCTGAAGTGGCACCGCAGCGGCGAGCCGTTCTACACCCCTGAAGGCACCCTGCGCGCCACCGCGCGTGCGGTGCTGGCCGAGCACATCGGCCGGGCGCCGGAAGAAAGCACCGGTGGCGGTACCTCGGATGCACGTTTCATCGCGCCGCTGGGCGCACAGTGCATCGAAGTGGGGCCGGTGAATGCCAGCATCCACCAGGTGGACGAAAACGTGCGCGTGGACGAACTGGACGCGTTGCCTGGGCTGTACCAGCGCTTGGTAGAACGGCTGCTGGGCTGATCCAGCGCCTGCACTGGCCGGTGCCCGTTGGCGGGCGCCGGCCTGGTGTCACACCCGGGTCAAGTCATCCCACGATCAAGCCGAACGCGGCCATCGCCGCAGCCGCCTGCGCATGCGAGATGCGCGCCTTGCGGAAGTGCTTGGCATCCATCACGTTCAGTCCGCTGATATCGGTATCACGCAGGTCGGCGCCATCGAAGCGCGCCAGCCGTGCCTGCACGTTGCGCAGGCTGCCGCCCTCGAACACCGCATCGCGGAAGTCGCAGCCGGAGACATCGGCTTCGGAAAAATCATTGCCGCACAACTGCGACTTGCGGAATGACAGCCCGCGCAGGTCGGCGCTGACCAGCAGGCAATCGCGGAACGACAGCAGCCAGCCACCGGCTTCCTGCAGCTGCGCGCCGGTCAGCTTGCAGCCCAGGAACTGCACCGACGACAGCGTCGAGCGCCGCCAGTGACTGTTGTTCAGATCGCAGTGTTCAAAGCGCGAATCGCTCAGCTGGGCCGAAGTGAAATCGACACCGGCGCCACGGCAGCGGCTCCACTGCGTTTCCTCCAGCGATGCCGCCAGCCACTGCGAACCGGCCACTGCACAGTGGTCGAACTGGAACCCGTCCATGTCCAGGCGGGAAAAATCGCCGTGCTCGAACGAACATTCCTCGAAGCGCGCCGCGCGCGGATGGGCGGCGACAATCGCCTGCATGCGCGCGCGGTCGATGGTTTCGCCATGGAAACGAGCCTGGGCCATGTGTACTGCCGTTGTTTCAAGCCAAGCTCCATTTTCGCCAACTCTGCGGCGCAGGGGCAGTCTTGTGATGCCGGCGTGGCCGTGTACAGCGCCAGCGCTACTCCGAGAAGTTGAACATCGGCGGCTCTACCGCGCGCTGCCAGTACGACGGTGCGGCCATGTAGAAGCGCTGTGCTTCGGCACGCGCGAACCAGGCCGCGGCGGCATCGCGGTCGCGCGGCACGCCCGGTGCGCCGCGGCCCAGCAGCAGCCCGGCGAAGTACTGGCCAAAGACATGGCCGTGCTCGCCGGCCTGCTGGTACAGCTGCAGCGCGCGTGCGGGATCACGAGGCAGTCCCACGCCGCGCTCCAGCACCGCACCCAGGTCCACCTGGGCGTCGGCATCGCCACGGGCGGCGCGCCGCTGCAGCTTCACTAGCTGCGGGTGCGGCGTGCCGTCCTGCGTTGCCAGTGCGGCCGGCAGTCCGGATGAGCGTGAGGGCAGGCGCTTGTAGACCATCTGCCGCAGGTCCCAGCGCAGTGCCTGCGCGGCGTCGCCACGCCGCCGGTAGGCCTGGGCCAGGTCGGCGAATGCATAGGGATTGCCATGTTGGGCGGCGGCCAGATACCAGCGCTCGCCACGTCGCCACGACGCGCGGATGGGCGGCGCGGTGACCACGTCGGGCGCCGTGCCGTGGCGCAGCGTGCCCTCGCTCCAGATCCGCCCCAGAGCTGCTTCGGCCCGTGTGTTGTTGAACGTCCACGGCTGCGCGGCGGCCGCCCGGGCATACAGGTCCAGCGCACGCCGGTCATTGCGCACCTCGAAGTACTCGGCGGCGCTGAAGGCGCTCTCGAAGCGGCCATCGGCGGCCTCGCGTTCCCAGGTTGCGGCCAGCGCGGGTGGCGTGCGCGGCGCTGGACTGCTGCAGGCGCCCAGGGCCAGCGCACAGGCCAGCGCGAACAGGTGGGGCAGGGGGCGTCCAATGCGGTGTGGCATTCCAGTGATCGATCAATGGCGGGGCCGCAGTATGCCGTTGTGGCGCTGTCTGCGGCCTGCACTGGTTGCCGACGCAACTGTTGCGCCCGTCGGAAAAGCGGGGTAGCTTCAATCCCATGTCGATCCGCCTGGCCACCGCCGTCAATACCAACCGCAATAATCTGCGCGCGAATAATCGTGCGCGGCCGATGCGGGACTGCGCCCTGGGTAGATAGACAGCTTCATACGCCCGGACACCAGAAAACCCGCATCGGTCGATGCGGGTTTTTTTGTGCCCGGGCGCAGCCTGCCCGGGCCTGGTTGGCCGGTCGAACACCTTCCCCCCGTGTAATTCCCCACAACAGGAGCCCTCCCATGTGTTCGATCTTCGGCATCTTCGGCCTGCAGGCCGGTGACGATCTTCCCGCCCTGCGCCGCCACGCGCTGGAACTGTCGCAGCGGCAGCGCCACCGCGGCCCGGACTGGAGCGGGGTATACCTGGACGAAGGCGCACTGCTGGTACACGAACGCCTGGCCATCGTCGATCCGGCCGGCGGTTCGCAGCCGCTGCTGTCGGCGGACGGGCAGCTGGCGCTGGCGGTGAACGGCGAAATCTACAACCACCAGGCGCTGAAGGCGGGCCTGACCCAGCCCTACGACTTCCAGACCGGTTCGGACTGCGAGGTGATCAACGCGCTGTACCGCCAGGGCGGTGCGCCGGCGCAGTGGCTGGAGCAGATCAACGGCATCTTTGCCTTTGCCCTGTGGGATCGCGATGCCGGTCGCGTGCTGGTTGCCCGCGATCCGATCGGCGTGGTGCCGCTGTACTGGGGCCACGATGCCCAGGGCCGCTTGCGCGTGGCCTCGGAAATGAAGGCGCTGGTGGACACCTGTGCCGACGTGGCGCAGTTCCCGCCGGGCCATTACTACGACAGCGCCAGCGGCGAACTGGTCCGCTATTACCAGCAACCGTGGCGCGACTACGCCGATGTGGAAGGGCGCCAGGCCGACCTGGCCGAGCTGCGCCAGGCCTTCGAACAGGCGGTGGAACGCCAGCTGATGAGCGATGTGCCCTACGGCGTGCTGTTGTCCGGTGGCCTGGATTCGTCGCTGGTGGCGGCCGTGGCCGCACGCTTTGCCCGCCGCCGCATCGAAGATGGCGGTCAGAGTGAAGCCTGGTGGCCCCGCCTGCACTCCTTCGCCATTGGCCTGCAGGGATCGCCGGACCTGGCCGCCGCCGCGGTGGCCGCCGAAGCGCTGGGCACGGTGCACCACGGTTTCGAATACACCTTCGAAGAAGGCCTGGACGTGCTGCCGGAAGTGATCCGCCACATCGAAACCTACGATGTGACCACCATCCGCGCGTCCACCCCGATGTTCCTGCTGGCACGGCGGATCAAGGCGATGGGGGTGAAGATGGTGCTGTCCGGCGAAGGCAGCGACGAGATCTTCGGCGGCTATCTGTACTTCCACAAGGCGCCCGATGCGCGCGAATTCCACCAGGAACTGGTGCGCAAGCTCGATGCCCTGCACAACTACGATTGCCTGCGTGCCAACAAGTCGATGATGGCCTGGGGCGTGGAGCCGCGCGTACCGTTCCTGGACCGCCAGTTCCTGGACGTAGCCATGCGCTTCGATGCCGCCCACAAGATGGTCGGCGCCGGTTTCGGTGGCCGCCGCATCGAGAAGGCGGTACTGCGCGAGGCCTTCGATGGCTACCTGCCCGACAGCATCCTGTGGCGGCAGAAGGAGCAGTTCAGCGATGGCGTGGGTTACGGCTGGATCGACGGGCTGAAGGCGCATGCCGAAGCGCAGGTGAGCGACCGCGTGCTGGCGGCCGCCGACAAGCGCTTCCCGCACAACCCGCCGCAGACCAAGGAGGCGTACTACTACCGCCACCTGTTCGAGCAGTTCTTCCCCAGCCATGCCGCCGCGGAAACCGTGCCAGGCGGCAAGTCGATTGCCTGTTCGTCGCCGGCGGCCATCGCCTGGGATGCCAGCTTCGCCGCGGCCGCCGATCCGTCCGGCCGCGCCATCGCCGGCGTGCACGAACAGGCCCTGGCCTGAGCGATGACCGGTAGCGCCGGGCCATGCCCGGCGCAAGCAAGTATCATCGGCCCCCTGCGCATTGGGGAATGTTCATGGACGTACAGAACGGAGGCCACGCGCCGCCGATGAAATGGGGGTGGCGCTACCTGGCCTGGGCCGCGCTTCCTCTGCTGGCCGGCCTGTTGCTGGCCCGCTATGCCGGTCCGTGCGTGCCTGTGGCGGCGGCCAAGGCCGAAGCCGTTGTCGGCGCCGATTGGGCCCATCACCTGACCTCGCCGCTGGGGCTGTTCCTGCTGCAGCTGCTGGTGCTGCTGCTGGTGGCCAAGGGGGCCGGCGCGCTGCTCAAGCGCCTGGGGCAACCGGCGGTGATCGGTGAAATGGCAGCCGGCCTGATGATGGGACCGCTGCTGCTGGGCAGTCTGCTGCCGCAGGTCCATGGCCTGCTGTTCCCGGCCGCGTCGCTGGGGCCGCTGGGCATGCTCAGCCAGTTGGGCGTGTTGATGTTCCTGCTGGTGGCCGGTGCCGAACTGGACCTGGGCGCACTGCGCGGGCGCCGCCGGTTCGCGTTCACCGTCAGCCACGCCGGCATTGCCGTGCCATTCGTGATGGGCGTGCTGCTGGCGGTGTGGCTGTACCCGCAGCATGGGCCGCAGGGCGTGGGCTTCACCGCGTTCGCGCTGTTCGTGGGCGTGTCGATGAGCATCACCGCCTTCCCGGTGCTGCTGCGCATCCTGGCCGACCGCGGCATCACCCACAGCCCGCTGGGGCAGACCGCCATTGCCTGCGCTGCACTGGGCGATGCCACGGCGTGGTGCCTGCTGGCATTGATCGTGGCTGCCGCGCAGGCCACCGGCTGGCTGACGGCCAGCCTGAACCTGGTCTGCGTGGTGCTGTTCGTGGCGATCATGCTGGGCGTGGTGAAGCCCTGGTTTGCGCGCCAGCAGATTGTTGCCGGGCGCGAGGGGCGCTGGTTGCTGGGCATCCTGCTGCTGGCCCTGGCCAGCGCGCTGGTGACCGAAGTGCTGGGTATCCATGCCTTGTTCGGTGCGTTCGCCGCCGGCGTGGCGGTGTCGTCCAACGAGCAGCTGCGGCACCTGCTGATGGCGCGGGTGGAACCGTTCGCGGTGACCCTGCTGCTGCCGCTGTTCTTCGCCATGACCGGCCTGCGCATGCGCGCCGATGCGCTGCAGACCCAGGACATCCTGCTGTGCCTGGTGGTGATTGCGGTGGCCACGGCGGGCAAGCTGCTGGGCACCTTCAGCGCCGCACGCAGTACCGGCATGCCCAGCCGCGAGGCGTGGCGCCTGGGTGCGCTGATGAACACCCGCGGCTTGATGGAGCTGATCGTGCTGAACCTGGGCTACGAACTGGGCCTGCTGGGCGATCGCTTGTTCGCGGTGCTGGTGATCATGGCGCTGGTAACCACCGCGATGACCGGGCCGCTGTTGAACCTGATCGAGCGCCGAAAGGCCTGATCCGGTAGCGCCGGGTCATGCCCGGCGAGCGCGCAGCGCGGATGGATCGTGCGCCGCCGGGCATGGCCCGGGGGGACCCTTGGGCAAGATGTAA